>NZ_JBHUQX010000118.1:5220-22322 GCF_042674225.1 Streptomyces sp. NPDC056948 | reverse complement strand
ACGCGGGCACGTCCCACGGGCCCGCGTCGAGGACTGACCCGCTACCGCGCCGGCTGCCGCCACCACGCGGCGGAGGCGTCGCGCAGGGTGTTGGTGCCGCAGTGCACCTCGCCCATACCGAGGTGGTACGTGTACCAGTCGTCGATGTACGACACCTTCATGCCGACCCGCGTGTAGACGGCGTTGACGGCCTCAGTGAAGATGTCCTTGCCGCCGATGACGGGCCCCCACTGGCGCGGGGCGAGGTAGCGGTCGCGGCCCAGGAGCACGCCGTTGACGGCCCCGGGAACATACGCGCTGGTCGTCACCGTCGCCGGAGCGGCCAGGCGCGAGGCGGCGGGGTTCTCGGCGAGGAACTTCTGCTGGCCGCGGTCCCTGAGGCTGTCCACGAGGTCGGCCGCGGCGCCCATGCGCGTCAGCCGCGGCACGGGAACGTCCTGGCCCTCGGCGCTGAAGGCCTCCGACTCACGGGTGTACAGCGCGGGCACCCGCACGATCTCCCCGTCGGTGACACCCGTCTCGCGCTTGAGGATCTCCAGGTTGGCCGCGATGCGCCGGGCCGCCATCCCGTTGTCGGACACCAGGTGCCGGGAGGCGAGCGCCTGGTCGATGGTCTCCTTGGGCGCGGGGCTGTCGCTGCGGCCCGGGACGGAGAACATCTTCGTCCCGCCGTGGCCGTCGCGCTTGGCGTCGCGCAGCAGCCGCAGCCCCGCCTCCGGGTCGGCGACGCCGATGCGCCAGCCGCGCGGGGTGTCGGCGGGCAGGAACTGCACGAACTCGTCGACGTGCCCGACGCCCAGCCAGGAGGTGTCCAGCAGCAGCGGGTCCTGCATGCCCTGCGACTTCAGCATCGTCCGCATCACCTTCGACGGACGTGCCCCGCTGTCCTTGCGCTCGCCCATGATGATGCGCCCGGCCGGGAAGGAGCGCCCGCCGTGCGCGTAGGGCGGGATGGTCTCCAGGTTCCCGAAGGAGTTGAGCGACCAGTCGTCGGGCTCCGCAGGGTCGGTCACCTGCACGACCCCCATGTCCCGGCCGCGGATCTTCTCGAACAGCTCACGGCCCGCGTCCCGGTCCGGCTGGGCGGAGCGCAGCATCACGCGCATCACCTGCGGCTGCCCGTTCGGCCCGGTCATGTTGACGTAGGCCGGTTCGACGAAGTCCTGGGCCCAGGGGTCGGCGTACTTCGTGAACTTGACCAGCGGCGTGGTGACCCCGGCCTTCTTGACCTCCTTCCCCAGTTCGGCGACGAACTTCTGCTGGAGGCGGCTGTACTCGCCCTCGCCCTGGACCTCGGTCACCATCACCTGCTGGGTGTTCTGCAGGTGATGCTGGGTCAGCAGCGGTGCCACCCGCAGGGTCACGGCGTCGGAGGTGGTCTTCTGCCCGGACGTCACCGTCAGCCGGACCACCGCACGGCCGTCCCACTTCGCGGTGTCCCGGACGACATCGGTGGCCTCGACGCCGAACTCCACGCCGGAACGCAGCTCGGCGGCGGTCAGCCGGGTCGCCGGCGTCACCAGGACCCACGCCCCGGCGCGCTTGAGGAAGAGGTGCGCGTGCTTGCCGCCCGTGGTGATCTTCAGACTGCCCTTGGCGTTCGCGGGGAGGCCGGGCAGGGGCACGGAACGGACCCGGGCGAGGTCGGCGGCGTCCGCGCTGCCGTTGACCTTCGTGTCGGTGCCGTCGTTGCACGCGGCCAGCTTGGCGTCGGACAGGGGTCTGCCGCCCGGTCCGGTGACGGGACACCGCTTGGTGTCGTCGTCGATGTTGGGCAGGTAGACCGCTCCGCGCCCGACGGACCAGCCGTCCTCGCCGTTCTTGTCGCTGCCACCGGTGACATCGACCCGCCCGTCGCGGTTCACGTCCGCGCGCAGATCGGCACGGCCGGCGGTCTCGGCGGCGGAGGCGGAGCCGGCCGGCCCGGCCAGCACGGATCCGGCCGCGGCGAGAGCCAGGACCAGCGACCCGGCCGGATTCAGACGTGGACGTATGTGAGTACGTGAACGCACAGCGCGGTCCTCTCAGTTGGGGGGTGACGCTGTGCAAGAGGCGGAACAGGGCCTGTGCGTTGCTTGTGAAGAGGCGGTTACCGCTCGGGTGCCGCGTGCCGTGCGCGGAACGTCCGGCGGTACGTGTCCGGAGGCACGCCGACCGTCCGGTTGAAGTGCCGGCGCAGCGTCGTGGCGGTGCCCATGCCGGTGGCCGTCGCGATGACGTCGACCATGTCGTCGGTGGTCTCCAGCAACTCCTGGGCGCGGCGGATCCGTTGCGTCAGCAGCCATTGGAGGGGCGTGGTGCCGGTCACCGCCCGGAAGTGGCGGGCCAGATTGCGCGAGCTCATCCGCGCCTGGCGTGCCAGGTCCTCCACCGTGAGCGGCCGGTCGAGGCGCTCGATCGCCCAGGGGAGCAGCGCGGCGAGCGGATGGTCGTCCCGCGTGGGTACCGGGGCGGCGACGAACTGGGCCTGGCCACCGGCCCGGTGCGGCGGCACGACCAGGCGGCGGGCCACCGCGTTGGCGACGGACGAGCCGTGGTCGAGCCGGACGAGGTGCAGGCACAGATCCATGGCGGCGGCCTTGCCGGCGGAGGTGAGCACGCTGCCGTTGTCCACGTAGAGCACGTCCGGATCGACCTCCACCCGCGGATGGAGGCCGGCCAGGGCCTCGGTGTGGGCCCAGTGCGTCGTCGCGCGCTTGCCGTCCAGCAGCCCGGCGGCGGCCAGCACGAACGCGCCCGTGCACAGGGAGGCCACCCGCGCACCCGCCTCGTGGGCCGCGCGTACCGCGTCCACGAGTGCGGCGGGCGGGTCCACGTCGACGTCCGCCCAGCCGGGGACGATCACGGTGTCGGCATGCCGGAGCCGGTCGAGCCCCTGGTCGGGCTCCAGCCGGAACCGGCCGATGCGCACGACGTCCGGCCCGCAGACCTCGACGTCGTACCAGGGGACGGTCACGGCCGCCGGGGGCGGGCCGAACACCTCGTACGCCAGGGACAGTTCGAAGTGCAGCATGCCCTCGGTGACGGCGAGCGCGACGGTGGTCATGTCCGAAACTGTACGGGGCGCGTCGTTCCGGACACTCACGGCGGTGCGCCCGCCCTCGCCAGGATGGTCGCGACGGGTCAAGCGGATCCGGCGGATCGTTCGAGCAGGGGGAGAACTCATGGGGTCGGCAATGCGACCGGGGCAGACGGTGACGGTGTTCGGCGCGTACGGACACACCGGGCGCTTCGTGGTGACCGAGCTGCGGGAGCGCGGGTTCGTCCCGGTCCTCTCAGGCCGTGACGCCGGCAAGCTGCGGGCGCTGGCGGCAGCCACCCCCGGCGCCCCGGAGGTCCGGCCGGCCTCGGTCGACGACCCCGCCTCGCTCGACCGCGCCCTGGAGGGCGCCGACGCCGTGATCAACTGCGCCGGGCCCTTCGCCGTGACCGCCGCTCCCGTGATCGAGGCGGCACTGCGCGCCGGGATCCCGTACGTCGACGTGGCGGCCGAGATCGAGGCCAACCTGGACACCTTCACGCACTTCGCGGACCGCGCCCGCGCGGCGGGAGCGGTGATCGTCCCCGCGATGGCGTTCTACGGCGGCCTCGGCGACCTGCTGGCCACCGCCGCGATGGGGGACTGGACGACCGCCGACGAGGCGAACATCGCCTACGGGCTGAGCGGTTGGCACCCCACCCCCGGAACACGCGTCGCGGGCACGGTCTCCCGGGAGCGCCGGGCCGGCCGGCGCGTCCGCTACACGGACGGACGGCTGGAGTACCACGACGACGCGACGACCCTCCTCAAGTGGCCCTTCCCCGAACCGATGGGCACCCGGGAGGTCGTCGGGGAGTTCACGATGGCCGACGTGGTCACCGTCCCCAGCCACCTCGCCGTCCCGGAGGTGCGCACCCATATGACGACCGAGGCGGCGGGCGACCTCTCGGCCCCCGACACCCCGGCGCCGACCGCGGCCGACGAGAACGGCCGTTCCGACCAGACCTTCCTGGTCGACGTGGTCGTACGCCGCGGCGACACCGAACGGCGTGCCGTGGCACGCGGCCGGGACATCTACGCCGTCACCGCCCCGCTCGCGGTGGAGGCGGTCCAGCGCATCCTCACCGGCCGGACCCGCACGCTCGGCGTCGCCTCCGCCGGCCGGATCTTCGACGCCCCCGACTTCCTCCGCGCCCTGTCCCCGCACATCACCCTCGACCCGCTGCCGGGGCAGACGGCGTCCTGACGGCCGGGGCGGGCGCTGCGTCCGTCCGACGGTTGTGCGCTCCCGGTACGGCGAGGTTCGGCGGGGCGGCGGGGACGCTGGCGCAGAGTGGCCGTATGCGGTATATGCGGCGTATGGCCGGTGAAGGACCGTCCATGCTGACGCGCGTGGTGCTGGCGACGACCATCGGCACCGCGCTGGAGTGGTACGGCTTCATCCTGTTCAGCACCATGAGCGCTCTCGTCCTGAACCGGCTGTTCTTCCCGCCGGGCGATCCGGTCGCGGCGACACTGGCGTCCTTCGCCACGTTCGCGGTCGGGTTCGCCGTCCGGCCGCTCGGGGCGCTGGTCATCGGCCACTACGGGGACCGGCTGGGGCGCAGACGGATGCTGGTGATCACGTTGGTCACCGTCGGTCTGGCCAGTGCTCTGATGGGCGCGCTGCCCACGTACGCGACCGCCGGGGCGTGGGCTCCCGCGCTGCTGGTCGTGCTGCGGATGATCCAGGGGTTCGGCGCGGGTGCCGAGTACGCGGGCGCCTCCCTCACCCTGGCCGAGTTCGCCACTCCGGAGCGTCGTGGGCGGTACGCCGCCATCCCTCCGGCGGGTGCGGCGGTCGGCGCGCTGCTCTCGGCCGGGGCCGTCGCCGCCGTGGCGGCCCTGCCCCCGGACGACTTCCTCGACTGGGGCTGGCGCATCCCGTTCCTGGTCACCATCCTCGTCACGGCGACCGGCTTCTACATCCGTGTGAGCGTGGCCGAGAGTCCGATGTTCGAGGAGGCCAAGCGGGAGCGGGGAGTCGCACGGGCACCCGCCGTGGAGCTGGCCCGCGGGGCACCGCGGACCCTCGTCCTCGGGGTGGTCAGCAGTATCGGGCCGAACGTCGCCGCCTACATCCCGGTGGTGTTCGCGCTCGCCTACCTCACCGGGCAGCTCGGCGTCTCCCGTACGGTCACCCTCGTCGGCGCGCTGATCTACTTCGCGTGCAGCGCGGCGGTGACGCCGGTGGCCGGGGCGCTGGGCGACGCGGTCGGCCGCCGGATGGTGCTCGGCTGGGCCATGGTCGGTGCGGCGGCGTTCGCGTTCCCCTTCTTCTGGCTGCTGGACACCAAGGAGGCCGGGTACGTGTGGTTCGCGTTCGGCTTGAGCGGGCTGCTGCTGGGGGTTCAGCTCGGCGCCCAGGCGGGCTTCCTGGCGGACCTGTTCACGACGAGGACCCGGTTCAGCGGGGTCGCCCTCAGCCGCGAGGTGGCGGCGGCGCTTGCGGGCGGCACCGCACCCCTCATCGCGGCCGCCCTGCTGGAGGCGGCCGGGGGAGAACCCTGGCCGGTGGTGCTCTACATGAGCGTGCTGCTGCTGATCAGCGCGCTGGCGGTGGCCCTGATCCACGGCTTCGGACGGCACGAGCAGCGGGGCGAGGCCGGGCGACGGCCCTGAGGGGGCCCGCGGTGTCGCCGCCGCTGGGCCCGTTCACCCTTCGGGGGAAGCGACCGGTCAGGGCGGGAGCATGCCCACAGCGGTCGAGGCCGCGACGCGGTGCCAGTTCGTGTCGCCCCGGAGCATCGCGTGGTCACCGCCCGGTACGAGGCGTACGTCCGCCCGGGCTCCGGCAGCGCGGGCCCGGTCCACGAACGCCACCGACGCGCCGGGTTCGGTGACACGGTCCCGGTCCCCGTGGATCACGACGACCTCCTTGTCCCGCAGTTGGGCCACCGGCTCGCCGTCCGGACACCAGGGCGCCAGCGCCAGCACGCCCCGGACCTGTGGCGCGCCCGCGGCGCGCAGGGCCGCGCGACCCCCCATCGAGTGACCCACGAGGACCACCGGGACGTCACCGGCGCGGCGGGCCAGCTCGTCGAGCGCCCTCCGGACGTCCCGCAGGGCGTCGCCGTCCTCCCCGTTCCAGCCGCGCACGCGGTAGCGCACCTCTCCCAGGAAGACCCCGTCGTCCGGCAGCGCAGCGGCCACGGCCCGCACGAAGGGCCTCATCCGCAGGGCCGCCAGATGCCAGGGCCGGGACGGGGCCCGGCCCTCGGACCTGCCGCCGTGCAGGAACAGCACGGCGGCACGCGGCGCGGCGGGGGCGCGGCGCGGCACCAGCGCGGCCGGCGCGCCGGGCGCCCCGGGGGCGGTCTCCCGCTCGTGCACCGTCATCCCCGCTCCTCACCCCTCGTGTGTCCCCTGCCCCTGGCGTGTCCCCTGCCCAGGAGATCCGTTCACAGGTCATCCGTAGCCGGTCGGCGGACGGATTGGCCGGCCGCCGGCACGCCATGGTCCCCGATTCCCCGACCCCTGCCCAGGCCTTCCGGCCTCACCTGCGTTTTTCCTGGGGAGCGGGACCAATCCGTCGCCCTCCGGGGACCGGATTACGTCCGGAGACGTCCCGACCACGGAGGACCCCCGTGAAAGAAGCCGTGCACATCGGCGGAAACCCGTCCGCCGAGCCGGACCTGCAGGAACTGGTGAGCCGCGTCGCCCTGGGCGACGAGGAGGCGTTCGCCTCGGTGTACGACCTCGTGGCGAGCCCGGTCCTCGGTGTCGTGCGCGCCGTCCTGCGCGACCAGGCGCAGTCGGAGGAGGTGGCCCAGGAGGTCCTGGTGGAGGTGTGGCGCACCGCCCCCCGCTACCGCTCCGACCGCGGTACGGCGATCAACTGGATCCTCACCCTGGCGCACCGCCGGGCGGTCGACCGGGTGCGCTCGGTGGAGGCCGCGGCGGCCCGGGACCACAAGGCCGCCCTGCTGGAGCACACGCCCGAGTACGACGAGGTGACCGAGCAGGTCGAGGCACGGCTGGAGCGGGAGCAGGTGCGGCGCTGCCTGCGCACCCTGACCGAGATCCAGCGCCAGGCCGTCACCCTCGCGTACTACCGGGGGCTGACCTACCGGCAGGTGGCGGAAGCGCTGACGCTTCCCCTGGGCACCGTCAAGACCCGCCTGCGCGACGGACTCATCCGGCTGCGCGACTGCCTGGGGGTGACCGCGTGAGCACCGCCGACCTGCACACCCTCACGGGCGCCTACGCCCTGCACGCCCTGTCCGACGAGGAGCGGGAGGCCTTCGGACGGCATCTCGCGGCCTGCGAGCCGTGCGCCGAGGAGACCGCCGAACTGACGGCCGCCGCCGCCCGCCTGGGGCTCGCCGTCGCACTCACGCCCCGCCCGGTGCTGCGCGAGCAGGTGCTGCGCCGGATCACCACCGTCCGCCAGGACCCGCCCGGGGAGCCGCCCTCGCCCCGCGCGGGCCGTACGGCCTCGTGGGGACGCCCGCTGTCACGGTGGGCGCTGGCGGCGTGCCTCGCGGCGGCCACCGCGCTCGGCGGGACGGCGGTGTGGCAGCACCAGCGCGCCGACGACGCCTTGGAGCAGGCCCAACAGGCCGAACAGACAACGGACCGGATCGCCGCCGTGCTCGCGGCACCGGACGCCAGGACCCGCACCGCGAAACTGGCCGACGGGGCCACCGGCACCGTCGTCGTCTCCGAAGGCCGGGACCGGGCCGTGTTCGTCGCCTCCGGGATGGCGGATCCGCCGCGGGGCAAGGTCTACCAGCTCTGGTTCGACGACGACGGCACCATGCGGTCCGCCGGGCTCATGGACCCCGGCCGCGCCGACCAGGCCGTCCTGATGCGGGGTGCCGTGGACGGGGCGTCGGGCATGGGGATCACCGTCGAGCCGGCGGGCGGGTCCGAGCGGCCCACCTCGGCCCCGGTGGCCGCGATGGCCTTGCCCGCCTGACGTCCGGACAGCCTTGCCCGCCGGAAGGTCATCTGGGTGGCAGCGGGAAGAAGCCACTGGTCCGGGCCGCGTACGCCGCATACCCCGGCCGCTCGGCCATGTGCCGCTCCAGCAGCCGCTTCCCGCTGCCCTTGGTCAGCAGCAGGCTCATCACCACCGGCGACACCACAACGGCCGCCGCCGCGGCGGGCGCGTCGCAGACGGTCAGGAACAGGCCCCACCACACGCAGAAGTCCCCGAAGTAGTTGGGATGACGGGTGTAGCGCCACAGCCCCTGGTCCATGATCCGGCCCTTGTTCTCCGGATCCGCCTTGAACCGGGCGAGCTGGGCGTCCCCGACCGCCTCGAAGAAGATGCCGGCCGCCCACAGACAGGTGCCGGCGGCGGCCCACGCCGTCATCGGCCCGGTGATGTACTGCGCGGCCTGGACCGGCAGCGACACCAGCCACACCAGCGCGCCCTGCAGCAGATACACGACCCGCAGCGCGTACAGGTTCCGGCTGCCGGGCGCCTTGGCCAGCATCTCCTCGTAGCGCGGGTCCTCGCCGTGTCCGCGCCCGCGCCGGGCGATGTGCCGGGCCAGGCGCAGCCCCCACACCGCCGTCAGCACGGTGACCAGGATCCGCCGCCCCGGGTCACCGGTGCCCGCCGACGCGAGGAAGGTCGCTACGGCCACCGCGGTGAAACCGAGCCCCCAGGCCACGTCGACGATCCGGTGCACGCCCTTGCGCACGGCGACGGCGAAGGTCGCCAGCATCACGGCGAGCGCGGCCCCCGCGGACCACGCGAGGTTGACCGCGAACGCGGCCCAGGCGAAGCCGTTCACGGCCGCTCCAGCCCATCTGTGGGAGTCATCGGGGCGTGGCCTCCTTGGTGAGCAGGTACTGCTGCACGTCCAGGTAGCCGGAGCGGAATCCGGCCTCGGAGTAGGCGAGGTAGAACGTCCACAGCCGGCGGAACGTCTCGTCGAAGCCGAGCGCGGCGACCTCGTCCGCGCGCCCGGCGAAGCGTTCGCGCCACAGGCGCAGGGTCTCGGCGTAGTGGGCGCCGTAGGCGTCCCGGCGGGTGACGCTCAGCCGGGTGTGGTCGCGGACGGTCGCGGCGACGGCCTCGACGGAGGGGATCAGACCCCCGGGGAAGACGTACTTGGAGATCCAGGTGAAGGTGTCCCGGGCGGCGAGCATCCGCTCGTGGGGCATGGTGATGGCCTGGAGGGCGGCGCGGCCGCCCGGGGCCAGCCGTTCGTCGAGGACGCGGAAGTAGCCGGGCCAGAACTCCGCGCCGACGGCCTCGACCATCTCCACGCTCAGGACGGCGTCGTAGGTGCCGCGTGCCTCGCGGTAGTCGCGCAGTTCCACCGAGACCCGGTCGGCGAGACCGGCCGCCGCCGCGCGCTCGCGGGCCAGGGCGGCCTGTTCACGGGAGAGGGTGAGCGAGGTGACGTGCGCGCCGCGCGCGGCGGCGCGGATGGCCAGTTCGCCCCACCCGGTGCCGATCTCCAGCACCCGGGTGCCCTCGCGCACCTCCGCGAGATCCAGCAGCCGGTCGATCTTGCGGTGCTGGGCGGCGGCGAGCAGGTCCCAGTCGGCGGGGAAGCCGCGGAAGAGGGCCGAGGAGTAGCTGAGGGTGTCGTCGAGGAACAGCGCGAACAGGTCGTTGGACAGGTCGTAGTGGCGGCTGATGTTGGTGCGGGAGCCGCCCGGGGTGTTGCGCTGGACGTCAGGCCGGCGAGGCGCCCACAGTCCGCGCAGCCGCTGCAGCGGTGCGGGGATCAGCTCGCCCATGCGCGCCGCGAGCACGGTGAGGGCGGCGACCAGGTCGGGCGCGTCCCACTCGCCGGCCATGTACGACTCGCCGAAGCCGACCAGGCCCTGGCCGCCCACCCGGGCGTGGAACGCCCGCGGGTCGTGGAGGTCCAGGGCGGGGCCGCCCTTCCCGAGCGAGGTGCCGTCGGGGAACCGGACGTGCAGCGGCAGGTCCCGCAGGGCACGTCGTACGACGGCTGCCGTGATCGCGGTCCGTGCCCGGGAGGCCTTCGGCGGCCGGGCCACGTCGGGCCAGCGGGCCGCGTCCACGGCCACGGCGTCGGGGGGCACGGCCACGGTCCGCCCCGTGTCGCCGGGTCGGAGCTCGGCTGTCGTCATGCGGAGTTCTCCCTGTTGTTCGGGTTCCGGTGTTCGGGCCGGGGCCGGACGGGCAGCCCGCGCAGATACAGACGGATGCCGTGCAGGCGGATGGCCGCGGACACGGCGAGCGTGGACCAGGGCCGGCGCAGGGCCAGCCGCAGCAGCGTTCCCGTACGGGCTTCTTGGCGCGTCCCGCGCACGGTCGCGGTGAACGGCCTGCCGCCCTCCCGTTCCAGGTGCACGGTGAGGTCGAGCCGGTCCCCGGGTGCGGGCAGCCGCATGCGGTAGCGGCCGTCGACGGGGAAGAACGGCGAGACGTAGAACTCCTTGCCCACCTCCGCCGTCCCCGAGGCGTCGGGGCGCAGCAGATAGCAGTGGCGTTCGCCGTAGGTGTTGTGGACCTCGGCGACCACACAGCGCACGGTGCCGTCGGGGCCGTGGCACCAGTAGACGGTGAGCGGGTTGAAGACATATCCGAACACCCGCGCGTGGGTGAGCATCACGACCTGGCCGCCGTCCAGCCGTACCCCGTGGCCGGCCAGGAAGGCGTCCAGTCCCGCGCGGATGGAGGGGTGCTCGCCGGAGAAGTGGTCGCGCGGCTCGAAACGGGCCAACGGGCGTAGTGTGCGCGGAAGTTCGGGTAGCCGGTCGGGGTCGACGAGCCACATGTAGGTGTGGTGGCGCAGCGTGTACCGCAGGGGCGCGGTGCGCACATGGGCGATCGCGCAGCGGTACAGGGCGGGCACGGGCACCGGCGCGGGTGCGGACATGGGCGCGGGCGCCGGTACGGGCACGGCCGCGGGTGTCGGCGTCACCATCGCACCCCCAGCGCCGCGGCGGCCGCCACCCCGGACCGGCAGCCGTCCTCGTGGAAACCCCAGCCGTGGTAGGCGCCCGCGAACGCCGTGACGGGACCGCCCAGTTCGGGCAGCCGCTGCTGGGCGGCCACCGACTCGGGGGTGTAGACGGGGTGTTCGTAGACCATGCGGGCGCGGACCCGGGCCGGGTCGACACGGTCCTCGCCGCCGAGGGTGACCACGAACGTCTCGGTGGCGTCGAGCCGCTGGAGCCGGTTCATGTCGTAGCTGACCCGCACCCGGTCGGCGCCCGCCCCGCACGACGGCATCAGGTAGTTCCACGACGCCCGCGCCCCGCGCGCACGCGGCAGCAGCCGGGTGTCGGTGTGCAGGAGCGTGGTGTTGCGGGAGTACCGGAAGGCACCGAGCACCTCCTTCTCCTCCGGCGTGGCATCGGCCAGCAGTCGCAGGGCCTGGTCGGGGTGCGTGGCGAGGACCACGGAGTCGTACGACCGTGTGGCGCCGTCGGCCGTGGTGAGGCTGACGCCGTCGGGGTGCCGCCGCAGGGCCCGGACCGGAGCCGCGAGACGCACCTCGTCCAGCCGGGCCGCCACCCGCTCCACATAGGCGCGGGAGCCGCCGGTGACGGTGCGCCACGTCGGTGAGCCGCTCACCGAGAGCAGCCCGTGCTGCTCCAGGAAGCGGAACAGGTAGGCGGCCGGACAGCGCTGCGCGGTCGCGGCGTCGCAGGACCACACCGCCGACACGACCGGCGTCATGAAGTGGGTCCGGAAGTAGGGCGAGAAGCCCTCGGCGTCGAGGAACTCCCCGAGGGTGAGGTCCTGTTCGGTCCCCCGCGCAAGGAGCCGCCGCGCGGAGCGGTGGAAGGCCGGTATCTCCCTCAGCATCCGCAGATACGCCCCGCGCAGGGCGTTGCTGGGCCGGGCGAACAGTCCGGCGGGGCCACGGGCACCGGCGTACTCCAGGCCGCAGCCCTCGCACCGCACCGACATGCTCATCTCCGACTCCTGGGTGGCGACGCCGAGTTCGCCGAAGAGGCGCAGGAGGTTCGGGTAGGTGCGGCGGTTGTGCACGATGAAGCCGGAGTCGACGCGGTACGTCGCGCCGTCGGGCGAGGTCAGCTCGTGGGTGTGGGCATGCCCGCCGAGCCGGTCGTCGGCCTCGAACAGCGTGACGTGATGCGCGCGGGCGAGCACGTACGCGGCGGTCAGGCCCGCCACCCCGCTGCCGATCACGGCCGTGCGCCGTCGCTCCCGTACGGCGTTTCCCGACGCCTGTGACATCGCCTCTCCTCCTGGTCGTACCTGGACACGGACATGGACACCGACATGGGGCCCGCGCGTAATCCGGAGCCGCCGCGCGAGCGGATTGGACCGGGCCGCTACCAGGTACTTCCGGGCGCGGACGCCGTACGGATGCCGGGGAGGCCGTGGAATCCGTAGCGGAACCGGCTTCGGATGGGTCGGGGAAACGACTTCATCCGAACGAGCGGCCCGACCAATCCGCCCTGCTTGCAGGGCCGGATTCCCCACGTGACGCAGGACGAGAAGAAACCGCGCAGATCCCGCAGCCCGCTGCGGCCGGCGCTCGGCGCGCTCGGTGCGCTCAGCGGCGCTCTGGCGGGATGCGCGGCGCTCGCCGTCGCCGAACTCGTGTCGGTGGGTGTGCGTCCGCAGGCCGGCCCCGTCATCGCGGTCGGAGGCGCGGCGATCGATCGCACACCCGCCGGCGTCAAGGACTGGGCGATCCGGAACTTCGGCACCGACGACAAACTGGTGCTCCAGCTCGGGATTCTCGCCGTATTGGCACTCTTCGCGCTCGCGCTGGGACTTCTCGCGCTGCGCCACCGGCGCACCGGGGCGGCCGGTGTCCTGCTCCTCGGTGTGATCGGGGCAGCGGCGGCCATCAGCCGCCCGGACTCGCCCGGCCCCACCGACGCACTGCCCTCCACCGTGGGCGCCTTCGCCGGAGCCGCGGTTTTGTACCTGCTCGCGGGCCGCCTCATGCCTGGTGATGTCGGGTCGGGCCCGCCGTCCGGCGAGGCCACGGGTCCGTCGTCCGGCGAAGCCCCGTCGGGTCCGTCGTCCGGCGATGCCGCGTCGAGCCCGCCGTCCGGCGAAGCCGCAACGGGTCCGCCGTCCGGCGATGCCGTGTCGAGCCCGCCGTCCCGCCAGGACCCCGAGATGTCCTGGGGCCCGTCATGGGACCGTCGTGGGTTCGTGATCGCGGCGAGCGTTGTCGCCGCCGCGTCCGCCGGGGCCGGTGTGCTGGGCCGGGTCCTGAGCGGCTCACGCGGACGGGACGCGATCGCCTCCCGCGCGGCCGTCGTCCTGCCGGCTCCGGCGTCCGCCGCCCCCGCCGTCCCCGCGGGAGCCCGGCCGCGTATCCCCGGGATCAGCGCCTTCACCACCTCGAACAAGGACTTCTACCGCGTGGACACCGCCCTCGTGGTGCCGAAGGTGGACGCGACGGGATGGCGGCTGCGCATCCACGGCCGGGGCGTCACCCGGCCGGTGACCCTCTCCTTCGGCGACCTGCTGCGGCGGGAGCTGATCGAGCGCGACATCACCCTCACCTGTGTGTCGAACGAGGTCGGCGGCCCCTACGTCGGCAACGCCCGCTGGACCGGCGTACGACTGGACGATCTCCTGGCCGAGTGCGGGGTACGGCCGCCGTCCCGGGGCGGACCCGCCGACCAGCTCGTGGCCCGCTCGGTGGACGGCATGACGATCGGCACCCCCGTCGAGGACGTCATGGACGGCCGCGACGCCCTGCTCGCCCTCGGCATGAACGGCGAGCCCCTGCCCTTCGCCCACGGTTTCCCGGTCCGCATGGTGGTGCCCGGCCTGTACGGCTATGTCTCGGCCTGCAAATGGATCAGGGACATCGAGCTCACCACGTTCGGGGCCTACGACCCGTACTGGGTCAAGCGCGGCTGGGCCCGCAGGGCGCCGGTCAAGACCCAGTCCCGCATCGATACCCCCAAGCCCTTCGCCCGCCCCAGGTCCGGCACGGTCATGGTCGGCGGAGTCGCCTGGGCACAGCATCGCGGCATCGACAAGGTCGAGCTCCGTGTCGACGACGGCCCCTGGCAGGAGGCCCGGCTGGCGGCCGAGGACTCCCGGGACACCTGGCGCCAGTGGTCCTTCGCCTGGCAGGCCACCAAGGGCGGCCACACCCTCACGGTGCGCGCCACCGACCGCACCGGAGCGGTGCAGACCGAGAAGCGCACCCGCACCGTCCCCGACGGCGCCAGCGGCCGGCACTCCGTGGTCGTGACCGTCGACTGACCAGCCCCCGACCCAACCCCAAACCCACGCCCAACCCACCCCCAACCACCTCCAATTCACCCCACCACCAGGAGAGACACCATGAACACCCGATTCCGCCGCATCGCCGTGACCGTGGCGGCCGCCGCCGTCCTGCCCTTGGCCCTGAGCGCCTGCTCGAACGGCAGCGGTTCCTCCGCCGAGTCGCACTCCGCCGGCAAGGCGTCGCCCTCGGCGTCCGCCGCCGGCATGGGCGGCTCCTCCGGTGCCTCTTCCTCGGAGGAGCCCTTCGGCCCGGCCTGCTCGACGGTGCCCGAGGACGGCGCCGGCTCCTTCGACGGCATGGCCAAGGACCCGGTGGCCACCGCCGCGTCCAACAACCCGGCCCTGTCCACCCTGGTGACGGCGGTGGAGAAGGCCGGACTTGCCGACACCCTCAACAACGCCGAGAACATCACGGTGTTCGCGCCCACGAACGACGCCTTCGCGAAGATCCCCAAGGCCACCCTGGACAAGGTCCTCAACGACAAGGCCCAGCTCACGAAGATCCTCACCTACCACGTGGTCGGCCAGAAGCTGACGCCGAAGGACCTGGAGAACGGCTCCTTCGACACGCTGGAGAAGTCGAAGCTGACCACGTCCGGTTCGGGGGAGTCGTACACCGTGAACGACTCCGCGAAGGTGGTCTGCGGAAATGTGAAGACCGCCAACGCGAACGTCTACATCATCGACACCGTCCTGATGCCGGGCAGCTGACGGCCCACGCGGACACGGGCAGGGCACGCACCGGCGGTGCCCTGCCTCCCGCGTGGGAGCAGCTCGCCCCGAGGCACAACATCACCCGGTCGCCCCGGCCCCCTACAGTGTCCGTACCCACGTTCGCCTCAGCACGTCCGCACGGCAGGCCCCATGTCCGCTGAACCACACTCCCCGGCAGCCCACCGCCCGCCCGCAGGCACCACACCCCAGCGGGGCGACCGGCTCGTCCGGCCCTGGGCTGCCGCCCTGCGCCGCACCCCGGTGTCGATGTGGCGCGACGACGTGTCGGACTTCGCCGCCGCCCTCACCTACTACGCCATCCTGGCCGTGCTGCCCGCCCTCCTCGTCACGGCCATCGCGTTCGGCCTGATCAGCCCGGGCACGGCCGAGGCCTTCATCGCGCACGTCACCGCCTACGCGCCCGGCCAGTCGGGTGCCCCGCTGCACGACGTGCTGTCCCGGACCCTGCGGGACGGTTCGGCCGTCTGGACCCTGCTGTGCGGCGGCATCGTGAGCGCGGTGTGGTCCGCCTCGAGCTACCTCGCCGTCTTCCGCCGGGCCCTGCACCGTATGCACCGGGAGGCCGACCGCCGCTCGCCCTGGCGCAAGGCCCACCGCATCCTGCTCACCGCGCTCGCCCTGCTCGGTCTGCTCGTCGTCGGTTCCCTCGTCCTGCTGCTGACCGGCCCCGCCGCCGAGAACATCGGCCGCTACCTCGGTCTCGGCGCGATGGCCGCGTGGACCTGGAGCCTGCTGCGCTGGCCCCTCCTGCTGTGCGTGGTGGCCCTGCTGGTCGTCATCGTCTTCCACACCGGTCCAAGGGCGGCCCGTACCCGCGGCCACAGCCTCCCCGGCGGAGCCCTGGCCGCCGCCCTGTGGCTCGCCGTCTCCGCGGGCTTCGCCCTCTACGCCTCCGCACTGAGCACCTACAGCAGGCTCTACGGCTCACTCGCCGGCGTCGTGGTCTTCCTCGTCTGGCTGTGGCTGTCCAACCTGGCCCTGCTGGCCGGCGCCCAGTTCACCGCCGAACTGAGCGAGCCGGCCCGCGAACGAGGGCGGTACGACAGCCGGGACGACGGGAGTCCGGACGTCTGCAACCCGGACGCATGACGAGCACGTCACCGCCAGATCCGCGCGATGATGCGCCGCGAGGCGGCGATGACCGCGGCCACCGCGCTCACCGAGCTGTGTCACAGGCCCGTGACGGCCACGTCCGGGACGTGAGACGACGTGAACCGGAATCCGGAAGCGACCGTCTTGATGATCGTAAGCGCGCGATACCGAGCAATTGGTGCCCGGTATTTGTCACTTCTTGGAGGAATTCCGCAATGAACCGTCGTCTGCGCACCGCCCTCGCCGTCACCGCCGTGATCGGCTCGGGCCTGCTGATGACTGCGTGTGGGGGCGGTGACGAATCGTCGGCGTCGGATTCCTCCGCGGCATCCTCCAGCCAGGCGAGCCCGACGGCGTCCAGCGGCGGCGAGGGTGGCGACACCAGCGGTTCGGGCACGTCGAAGTCCTCCGGCGGCGGGACCGCGGGCAGCGGCTCGTCGGACAAGTCCGGTACGAGCGGCGGTGACTCGGCCGGCGGCGACTCGTCCGGCGACAAGAGCGGCTACGGGCAGAGCTGCGGCACCAACGACATCTCCTGGAGCGTGAGCTCCGAGTCCCAGGCCGGCGGCTACTTCCTGATCAAGGCCCAGGCCAAGTCCGGCATCACCTGCATCCTGCCCGCCGAGCTGCCGGTCGTGGCCTTCGGATCGGACGGCACGCAGGCCGAGCCGGCGGAGCAGTCGGCGGGTCAGCCGATCACGCTGCGCGCAGGGGTCACCGCCTACGCCGGCGTCAACCCGAAGACCACCAACGAGGACGGCGGCAAGGAGCTGGACAGCCTCATCGTCTCCGTCGCCAACGACGACCCGAACCCGGAGTCCCTGAAGGTCGATTCGTACGTCGTCGACAAGCCGGTCGTCACGAGCTGGCACACGTCCCCCGCCGACGCGGTTCCCTTCTCGAGCTGAGAACGGCCACTGAGCCGGAGCCGCCCGCCGTTCGTCACGCCCGGAGGGGCGGGCCCCCCCCGGGGGCGGGCCCGGGGTGAGGGGGGGTTTGGGGCCCCGCGCCGCCGCCCGCGGGGCAGAACAAGGGGGCCCCGGGCGCGGCGCCGCGTCCCAAGCCCCCCCCCCCCCG
>NZ_JBHUQX010000118.1:0-5210 GCF_042674225.1 Streptomyces sp. NPDC056948 | reverse complement strand
GGACCACACCGTGGTCCGGCCCTGTGATCTGGCGGAGATTCGAGCCCGGCCCGTCCTCAGACGGTCATCCTCAGGCGGCCGTCGGCCGCTGCCGCTCTGCCATGGCCCGCACCGCCGAGCCGGAAACGAGCACTCCTGACAGGGCGATGAGACTGGTCAGGATGTCCTGGATCTGCGCCGCCGGCGCATAGACGATCACGATGACGATCAGCAGGGCCGCCCAGTCCCTCGGGCGAGCGATGGACAGTACAGAGCGAGTTGGAGCCACAGTCATTGCGGTACCTCCTGGTCCTCGTTGCTGCTTGGGCCCCATAGTGGCGCCTCAGCACGCCAGGACATCGCTTGAGCACCCCGGTTACGGTCCACGGTCCCTCGAACGGGTGCTTGTGGAGCCCTGTTGCCCGCAACTCGCCCACCACCGAGGCGGTCAGCCGCTCTTGCGCAGCAGCTGCGGCGCGCCGCCGCCGCGTCCGGGGCGCGCCAGATGTTCACCTTGGTGTACTGAAGCGGAGTGAAGCGGAGTTGCGTCAACAGCGCGAGGTCGACGTCGTCCAGGTCCTCAACGCCGGGTATGCCGGACGCAGCCAGGAGGACGTCGCCGCGCACGTCGCGGAGCTCGCCGAGCTGGGCGTGCCCGGCCCGTCCGTGACGCCCGCCCTCTACCCCGTCTCCCCCTACCTCGCCCAGCAGACCGACCGGGTCCACGCGCAGCACGCGCACACCTCCGGCGAGGCGGAGTGGGCGCTCGTCGTGGCCAACGGTGGGGAACTGCTGCTGACCGCCGCCTGCGACCACACCGACCGCGACCTGGAGGTGCACGGCGTGGCCTGGAGCAAGAACGCGGGACCCGACGTCCTCGCCCGCCGCGCCTGGCGCCTGGCCGACGTCGAGTCCCGCCTCGACCAGCTCACCCTGCGCGCCTGGGTCACCCAGGGCGACAAGCCGACGGAGATTCAGCACGGCACCCTCGCCGAACTCCTCACCCCCGCCTACTGGATCGACGTCCTGCGCTCACGCGGCGCGCTCACGCCCGGCACCGTCCTGATCTCCGGCACCATCCCCATGGCCCCCGGCGTCGACCAGTTCGCCGACGGCTGGAGCGTGGAACTGTCCGACCCCGCCACCGGAGACACCATCCGCCTCGACTACGACGTCCAGCCGATGCCGGCCCCCATCGGCTGACGTGACGGCCCGGCGGCGAGGCGGCAGGCCGTCACGCCGAGGTCGGCCGGGCCTTCCGGACGTGCAGCACATTGCCGTCCAGAGGCAGCGGCGTCCGGTCCACCAGGACGAGGCCGGCATCGGCGAACAGCCCGCCGTAATGGCCGGCCTGCCGTTCGCGCCCGCCGACGTTGCACATCATGTGGAGATCCCAGGCGGTCGCCAGCGAGACCGAGCCGTCGGAGGGCAGTACGCGTTCGACGACGAGCAGATCGGCGTGATCGGGCATCGCGCGGGCGCAGTGGCGCAGGATCTCGCGGCAGCGCTCGTCGTCCCAGTCGTGCAGGACACGGGACAGGACGTAGACGTCACCGCCCGCGGGCACATCCGCGAAGTCGCCGGCCACAAAGGCACAGCGCGTGCCGTGACCGGCCTCCTCCAGCCGCAGGCGAGCGGCCTCGACAGCGTGCGGACGCTCCAGCAGGACCCCGTGCAGACGCGGGTGCGCGGCGAGGACGCGGCCGAGCAGTTCCCCGTTGCCACCCGCGACATCGACGACCGTGCCCCCGGCGGGTGCCTCGGCCGCGGCGGTGAGCGCCGGATGCGTGGGGACCGGGTCGAACATGGCGGCTCCGGCGGCCATGGACTGGTCGAAGAGTTCCGCGAGCCCGGGGTCGCGGGCGAAATGGTCGAAGTGGTTCTCGCCGAAGAGATGCTCGAAGGCGACCTGTCCCGTGCGCACGGTGTGCCCGAGTTCGGCGAAGGACCGGTAGAACGGGCCGCCGTACATCAGGGCCAGCGCCCGCATCGACCCCTGGGCATCGGCGCGCAGCAGTGCGCCCAGCTCGGTGAGCCGGAAGCCGTCGTGGCCTTCCTCCACCGCGCCCAGCATCGCGAGATAGCGCAGCAGCGTCGCCAGTTTCTCCGGCCTCGCGCCGGCCTCACGCGCCAGTTCCCCGACGTCGACGCCTCGCTCGTCGTCCATGGCGTCGGGTACCCGGAGTTGAGCGAACACGGCCAGGGCCTGCGTCGTCCACGCCCCGGTCAGCAGGCGCAGGAGCGTTTCGGCGGGCTGCCGGGCGCGATGCGCGTCGAGATGGTCGGCGAGCACGTCGCGGTGGTCGCCGGGCACGTACAGCTCCACGCGCCGGTACCCGGCCTTGGCCTCGGCGGCGGTGCCGAAATAGAAGACCGTGCCGTTCTCGTGCGGGTTGTAGCCGCCGCCGTCCGGGGTGGCTCCGTAGCGCGCGAAGGTCGCGCACAGGCCCCGCAGCACCAGCGGATCGGGCGCTACGACGTCGAAGGCGACGTGTGCCTCGTGCTGCCGCTCACGCTCGTGCGCGGCCATCGCGTCCAGGCCCGATCCCGGCGGCACGGTCAGCGCGAACAGCTCGACCGTACGGTGCTCCCCATCCGCGCCGGCCACCGCGGGGCGCAGGATGCCGACGTCCAGCTCGGCCGCCGGCCGCCGATGCCGTACGGCCAGTCGCTCGCGTACGACGACACTCGGCTGCGCCGGCAGGGACGCGAGGAGCCCGCAGTCGGTGAGCATCGCGCGCAACTCCGCCTCGTCCGACGGGAAGACGAGCAGCGCGGAATGGGAGAAACGGCAGCGCTCCACGAGGGCCCGCAGCTCCGGACCGTCGAGCCCGGGGAACAGGAGCGGGAGCAGGGCGGCGGTGTCCTGCTCCTTGACGAAGTCGACCGTCGCGAGCAGGCGGGACGTGTCGCCCGACAACGTCGTGATCATTGCGGGGATCCTCATTCAGATCTGGGATGACGCGGGCAGGAAAGGGGGCGGACCTCATACGCCGACGTAGTGCTCGGCGAACCAGTCCTGGTGGCTGCGCGACGTACGCAGCGAAGTGATGCGGGAGCGCCGCAGGGAGTTGTGGAACAGTGACGTGCCGTCCGAGCCGGACGGGCCGTGCAGCAACCGGATCATCCAGTGCGAGAACTCCTGCGCACGCCAGATGTACGCCAGGCACCGCGCGGAGTAGGCGTCGAGCCCCTCGGAGTCGCCGTGGACGAGGTCGTCGACCAGGGCGTCGGCGAGGTTCTCCGCCTCCAGGACCGCGAGATTGGCGCCCTTGGCCGCGCAGGGGCTGATGAGAGCGGCGGCGTCGCCGACGAGGAACAGCGGACCGTGCCGCAGCGGTTCGAGCACATCGGACTCCAGGTCGACGACGCTCCGCTGCACGACACGACCACGGTGCAGCGGACCGTACTCCGTTCCCCGCATCCGCAGATCCAGCTCGTCCCAGATCCGTTCCTCGGACCAGGCGTCGGCCGGAGTACCGCGCTCGCACTGCAGGTAGTAACGGGTGATCTCACTGGTCCGCGCCATGTGCCCGGCGAATCCCCGCTCGTGCACCGCGTATCCGACGGCGTCCAGACTGGGCGGTGCCTCGGCGAGCAGTCCGAGCCAGGTCACGCCGTGGTCGCAGTGGTGCCGGCGCACCGAGCCGGGCGGCAGCGACCGCCGGGCCGCGCCGTGCCGCCCGTCGCACCCGGCCACGTACCGCGCGCGCCATCGGCCGGGTCGCCCGTCCGCCTCGCGCACGGTCACCGAGGGCCGATCGGTGTCGGTGCCGAGGACGGCCACCGCCTCGGTGCCGAAGTCGACCCGCCCGCCGGAGGCCAGGAATCGCGTCAACAGATCGGTGACCAGGTCCTGTTGGGGATACACGGTGTGCCGCTCACCACGCCCGAGCCCGCTGTAGTCCAGCCGGAACCGGCCGTCCGCGCTGCGGAACTCACACACACTGTGCGCCCGCCCACGCCGCCGCAGCCCTTCGGCCAGCCCGTGCCGCTCCAGGATCCGCACGGTGGTGGCCGCCAGGAACCCGGCGCGCGCCCGCGTCTCGATGTGCGCGCGCTCGGCACGCTCCAGGATGACGCAGTCGATCCCGCGGTCCTGAAGAAGATTGCCGAGCACGAGCCCGGCCGGTCCGGCGCCGAGGATGACCACGTCCGCCGCGCTCCGGGTCTGCCTGTCTGTCACGAGACGGGATAGTAGGTCCCGGGAAGCGGCTTACTTGACGAAAATCACCTGAACGGGGAGAGCCGTAGCAGTGACGTGGGGCGTGCGGCCCGGAGAAGCGCGCGGGCCTTCCTGGACGCGCGGATTCGGCTCACCCCGAGCGGGGCGGCGAACGAGGAGGCACGACGTCCGAGAGGTGGACGAGCCTTCATGGTCGATCGAGCGGCGCGTGTGCGCCCCGACCGGCGGATGCCCACGTGATCAGCTGGAACCGGGAAGGGGGCTGTCGGGCGCTTCGTGCTCGGCACGGCGTCGGTACTCGGTGTTGATGCGCTGAGCTTCCTCGAGCTGGTCCTCAAGGATGACGATGCGGCAAGCAGCCTCGATCGGGGTGCCCCTGTCGACGAGCTCGCGGGCGCGCGCCGCGATCCGCAGTTGGTAGCGGGAGTACCGGCGGTGCCCGCCCTCCGAGCGCAGCGGGGTGATCAGACGAGCCTCACCGATGGCTCGGAGGAAAGCGGGGGTGGTGCCGAGCATCTCGGCGGCCCGCCCCATCGTGTACGCGGGGTAGTCGTCGTCGTCCAGACGACCACTGAGTGGGGTATCTGCTGTCATGTCACCTCGTTGTGCAACGCGTCGAGGGGCCCTGGGGCCGTACGGCACCAGGGCCCCGAAGGAAATTCAACACCATCTGTCGGCCCTCATGCTGTGCCGACCTTCTGTTTCCGCTACCAGCCCTGCAGAAGGGGGGTGCGGGGATCGCGGCTGCGTGACCGGGGACCACCTTCCAATCCGGGGTCTTGCGGTACCCGGCCATTGCTCTCGGGCCGGGCGATCCTGATGGCGTCTGCTCCTCCGTCCTTGCCGGTTCGTGTCGGCCGGGCTTCGCCTGGCCGTCTCAACGAGAAAAAGAGTAACCGCGCTGGTGGCCAATGTCTACTCTGGCAAAGATAGATTTCAGCTCTCTGGAGGAATAGATAGCCTGTGGCCTGCGATGACGTGTGACGCGGGTGCCCTCGTGGGCGGCGAAAAAACAGTGAGGGCCCTGCCGACACGTGTCGGCAGC
>NZ_JBHUQX010000117.1:0-22501 GCF_042674225.1 Streptomyces sp. NPDC056948 | reverse complement strand
AGGGCCTTGTCCGCCAGGGACTGGGCACGCTCCAGCTTCGGCCAGAAATCGGAGAGCGCGTCGCCGCACATCTCGTACGACTTCTTCAGCTTCTTGAGGTTCTTCGGGACATCCGCGAAGTCCTCCTTGAAGACATCCGCGGACTTGCCCGCCCACTCCAGAAGCGTGCCCTCCCCCGCCATGCCCTTGACCAAGCGGAGCGCGTCGGAGACGTCGTCGGCGAAGTCGTGCAACTGCTTCGCAAGCGAGCGCACCCGCTGCGGATCACCCGGGGTCGGGTCCTTGTCCAAGTCCAGGACGTGCCAGTCCGCCGGCCTGTGCCCCGCCATACCGCAACCCCCGTCACGCGCACATCAATGTCAACAACCGTATGCACACGTAAACTTACAAGGCACAACCGTTCGACGGAACCTGAGCCCTCACATCACGAACGGCGTCCGCGCACGGCCCGCTCGCCGCGACTTCAGTGCCACCTCTGGGGGTTGAGAGCGGCAGCGACGAACGAGTCCCCGGTGGTGACGGTGAGGTCAGGTTGTTCGATGCGCAGCGCCACCGTCTCGCGATCGAACTGACGGAACTCGAATACGAAGTGTTCGGCGATCGCAGGACGGTCCAGGGGAAACCCATCGAGATCCACCGCCGCATTCGCACGGTCGGCGCCCTGGCAAAGCACTGACACGAACAGGGGGAAGTGTTCCGCCTCCAGCATTCGATCCGCGCCATGGATCACACCCGCGATCCCGACTCCGCCCGTCACCGCACCGCACAGGTCATCCAGGCAGTCCACCACAGAGTCCCAGTTCCTCCCGAAGTAGCCGGGGAACTGCAGCACCTCCGCGAACGAGCGGTAGATCCCCTCCTCGGTGATCAGGTCGCGGGAGTCGAAGTGGTGGACGCGCCCTCCCTTCGCCTCCAGCCCTGCCAGCTGCCGACGAATGCTGGTGTCTCCTCGCGAAACGAAGATGACCCAGGGCTTCGATGTCCCTGTGATGTCAGCACCGGTCATGCCTCATCACGCCTCCGTGAACCGGAAAGTAGACGTGATCGCATCGAAGATGTCGAAGAACGAATCCGCGAGGTCGAGGACCTGGCTGCTGCCGGCGACCAGGGCCACCTTGCCCTCCTGGCCCGGCACGGGGATGTACGTCTGCATCAGCACGGCGCGGATGGTGCGGTTGAGGGTGTCGCCGGGGACGGCGATGTCCTCGATGCCTTGCGTGCGGGCGGCGGGACCGACTCCTGGGATGTCGACCGTGGTCACCTTGCGCCAGGAGTCGCCCTCCCGCTTGGCCTCCTTCACCGCGAGCTGGCTCGCGATGACAGAGGGGTCGTTCGACAGCGGCTCGCCCCGCTCGTTGCGGCCGCCGACCAGGGAGACGGTGACCGAGCCGGTTATCGGCGTATCGCCGCCGAAGTTCTCCGCCATGCAGCCGCAGTACAGCGCGCCCGACTTCCAGGCATCGGCAGCGGCCTTCTGCAGGAAGTCGACATACGTGCCGCGGTACTGCTCCAACTCCGGGCGCTGCTGCACCCGTTCGCTCACCATCCGGCGGATCGAGTCGTCCCGCGACTCCGGCCGTACGTCGAACTCCCACCACGTCTCCGGCACCTTGATCCGGAAACCGCCCCGCTCGACGGTCAGTGTCTCCATGTAGCGGGCCATGACGCCGGCCTCCCCGTTCGCACGATCACTCGGTCATTCGTTCCCGTGCGCACATCGTGCCACTACTCCTCCAGCGTCCAGAACGGTGAGTCCTTCGGGGGCGCGGGGCGTACGGGGTGTGTGCTGAAGTCGATGTCCGCGTCGGCGTCCGGGTCGCCGATCGGAAGACGGTGCCGGTCGTCCGGGCCGTAGTAGACCCCGTAGGCCCAGTACTCGGGCAGCTCGTGGCCCATGAGCCCCACACCCCAGCTCACCGACTCCCGCGTCCCGTATACCGCGTTGATCCTCGCGACCGCCTCCGCACGGGAGATACCGATGCTCTCCACCAGTACGTCCGCCATCTCGCGGAAGTACGCCAGCATCTCCTCGTCGAGCGCCAGTACGAACTCCGTGCCCGTCGTGCCGGCCGTATCGCACGCCCCGAAGGAGACGAGCCAGCGCAGGCGCCTCACCTCCGCCACCAGTCGCGGCACCGCTTCCCTCGCAATGGCGGCGAACGCGGGATCCGTGGTCGCGGCCGCGCACAGTTCCTCGATCGCGTCCAGGTCGAGGTGGTCATCGCGAGACGCCGGTTCTGAAGTCATGCTCCAGTGTCACGGCATGGCAGCGGCCAATCGGCGGAAGAGGGGGCTGTCCCCACCCCCGCCCACCAGCCCTCCGGATGGCCCACCCCCGCTCCCCCGGGCACTGTGGAAACACACGACCACACAACGGGGGAACCGATCATGCGAACCGTCACAGCCACCGCCCTCACCCTGGCCCTCGCCGCGGCAGCGGCAGCACCCGCTACTGCCGGCCCCAGCAAGCCCAGCATCGACGGCCTCTGGCGCATGGACGGCTACGGCACCGTCCTCTCCCTCGACGGCGACACCCTCCAGGAGTTCCAGACGACGTCCGTCAGCTGCATCGAGGGCGACACCGCCCGGCGCACCGGCCCTGGCGCGTACACGACCGACGACGGCACCGTACTGACCGTCCGCCCCGGCCCGGGCCGGGACCGTGCCACTTTCAGCGCGGACAGTTCGGTCGGCCACCGGGCACTCCGGCGGATCAAGGAACTGCCCGCCGACTGCACCCGCCCCACACCCAAGGACCCCCGCACATCCTTCGACGTCTTCTGGCACTCCTTCGCCGAGAACTACCCCTTCTTCGCCGCGAAGGACGTCGACTGGCAGGAGATGCGGGACCGGTACCGGCCCCAGGTGCACAAGGACACCACCCGCAAGGAACTCTTCGGGATCTTCAGCGACATGGTGCGGCCTCTCTACGACGCCCATGTCGCCGTCGAGGACGAGGACGAGGACCGTGTCTTCGCCCAGGTCCGCCCGGGCACCGAGATGCCCACGGAGGCGTTGGACACCAAGGTCAAGAAGTTCGTCGTCGAGCGCGACCTGAAGGGCGCCCCGTACCGCCAGGACTTCGCGAACGGCCGCATCACCTACGCAGACCTCCCCGGCCGCGCCGACCAGGGCTACCTCCGCATCTCCGGCTTCGGCGGCTACACCTCCGAGGACGCCCCGTACCCCGCCCACGTCGCCGCACTCGACAAGGCCCTGGACACCATCCTGACCAAGGACCGCACCCAGCGGCTCAAAGGCCTGATCATCGACCTGCGCATCAACGGCGGCGGCTCCGACGCCCTCGGCATCCGCATCGCCGAGCGCCTGACGGACACGCCCTACGTCGCCTACGCCAAGCGCGCCCGGAACCATCCGAGCGACCCCGGCAGGCACACCCGGCCCGAGCCCATCCCTGTCACGCCTGCCGACGGGCGGCCCCGCTACACCGGCCCCATCGCCGTACTCACCGGAGGCTCCACCGTCAGCGCGGGCGAGACCTTCACCCAGGCCCTCATCGACCGCCCCGGCGGCACCGTCCGCGTCGGTCAGCCCACCCAGGGCGTCTTCTCCGACGTCATGGAACGCAACCTGCCCAACGGTATGACCGCGATCCTCCCGAACGAGGAGTTCCTCAACCGCTCCGGCCAGACCTACGACGGCACGGGCATCCCGCCCCACCTGACCGAACCGGTGTTCACCAAGAAGGAGTTCGCGAAGAAGCGGGACTCGGCGTTCGACCGCGCGGTCAATGTTCTGCGCGACCGTGGCGCAGCCACAACCCACTGACTCGGACGAAGTCCAGGGGTGCCAGAGTGGGAGGCATGCGCCTGCTCCTCATTCGCCATGGCCAGACCCCTTCCAACCTCAAGCATCTCCTGGACACCGCGGAGCCGGGGCCGGCGCTGACCCCGCTGGGGCAGCAGCAGGCAGCGGCCCTTCCGGCGGCGCTGGCCGGCGAGGAGATCGGCGCGCTCTACGCCTCCACCCTGCTCCGCACGCAGCTCACCGCCGCGCCGCTGGCGACCCGGACAGGGCTGGAGGTCCGCGTGCGGGACGGCATCCGGGAGCTGTCCGCCGGCGACCTGGAGATGCGGGGCGACGACCTCGCCATCGAGACGTACCTGAGCACCGCCTTCGCCTGGTCCGCGGGGAACACCGGGCTGCGCATGCCGGGCGGGGAGAACGGAGTGGAGGCCCTACGACGTTTCGACGCCGTGGTCGAGGAGGCCTCGGGTACGGGTGCCGAGACGGTGGCCCTGGTCAGCCATGGTGCCGTCATCCGTATGTGGGTGGCGGCACGGGCCGGGAACATCGACGTCGACTTCGCGTCCAGGCACGCGCTGCAGAACACCGGGGTCGTCATCCTCACCGGCACCCCCGCCGAGGGCTGGCGAGTGCAGGAGTGGGCCGGCCGTTCCATCGGTCCCGAGGCCGGCACCCCAGAAGAGAGCGGGCCTGCGGGAGAAGCCGTGGACGACGCTGACGCCTAGCGTCCCAGTTCCGGGACGCCGGATACGAATCCCGCCCATGCGGTGAGGGAGAGTGCGAGTCGAGGGCCCTGGTTCTGCTTCGAGTCATGGACGTGGATGGTGTGGGGGGCTATCGCTCTGAGTGACGTGAAGCAGCGATCCCCCGAACTCGCCACCCCCATCCACAACTTCAGCCTCCAGCTTTCGCCGACCCCACGCGGCGCCCGCCTGGCCCGCCTCCTGGCCGTCGAACAACTGCGCTCCTGGGGCCTGCCGTTGGATCCGGCGAAGCAGGTCATCGCGGAACTGTCGGCCAACGCGGTGACACACGGCCGCGTCCCCGGCCGTGACTTCCGCCTGCTCCTCTACGTCGTCGCCGACACTCTCCGCATCGAGGTGACGGACACCCGCCACGACCGTCTGCCGGCGCTGTCCGATTCCGGCAGGGGCCTGCTCCTCATCGAGGCCCTCACCGACCGCTGGGGCGTCACCCCAGGGCTCCCACCCCGCAAGACCGTCTGGGCCGAACTCGACCTCGCACCGGAGCCCAAGAACCTGCACTTCGGTGGCGCGGGCGGCCTCCCAGAAGGACCACAGAGGTGAAAGAACCCCACCAAGCCCCCCCTCCTCCCGCCCGCGGGGCAGCCTCACTCGCGCGAGTGAACATCCCCAACTCAGCTGGATTCGGAGGCCATTGCCTGCCCTACGCTCAGCGCAACACAACCGCAGACATGCGACGGCCCCCGCCGGGACGGCAATCCCAGTGCGAGGGCCTGACCACCGAGGAAGAAGAGACCTTCCTGATGGATAAGCAGAACCCTAACGTGCCCTCGCACGCCCACACCCGGGTTGCCGGAAAGAAGCACCCGAACCGGCGGCACCCCCACTCCGGCCTGGTTCACGACCACACCCGCCACACCGCCCGCTTCACGGTGATCGGCAACCACCTCGCCCAGCACGCGGAGCTGTCGCTGCTCGCGATCGGGCTCGGCACGCACATCCAGTCGCTCCCCGTCGGCGCCCGCATCGACATCAAGTCCCTGGCGGCCCGCTTCCCCGAGGGCACGACCCGTATCGCGGCCGCCCTGCGCGAGCTGGAAGCCCACGGCTACCTGCGCCGCGAGCGCGTACGCGTCCCCGACGGCCGGATCGTCACCCGTACGACCTCCTGCAATCAGCCAGGTCACAGCGGCGCGGAGGCCCCTCGTCCAGCCCCGAGGAAGCGGTCGGGGCCGCCCGGCGGCAAGCCCCTCCCCGCCGTGCCGCGACCGGCCTACCCCGCCCCCGCCCTCCTCCAGCAGGCCACGGACCTCCTCACCGGCCTCCGCCGCGACGACCCCCGCCTCCTGCTCTCGGCGTGCGACACCGCCCACCTCGCCCCCGGCGTCGCCGCCTGGCTGGAACGCGACGTCACCCCGACCGCCGTACGCCAGGCCCTGACCACCGACCTCCCACGCGAGGCCCTACGCCGCCCGGCCGCCCTCCTGGCCCACCGCCTCACGACCCAGCTTCCACCCCTGCCGCCCTTCCGCGCTCCCACACCCCCGCCCACGGCCCCTCACCGACTCCAGACCTGCGAAGGCTGCGACCGAGCCTTCCGCGCACCAGCCCCCGGCCGTTGCCGCGATTGCCGATCCCATCGAACCGAGCTCGGGGAAGCCGCATGAAGCGAGCAGCTGCCGCTCACATCACCGCGCTCCCCCGACACCCGGGCGGGATAGCCTGGCCGGGGCACTCCTCGGAGGTGGACACGATGAGCACGCAGGCAGACCACGGGCCCGAGCTGGCCCCCCGCCCTCAGCAGACTCCTGACGCCCTGCGCGCGGCTCTCGCCACCGTCGATCCGGCCCGTCTGCAAGAGATGCAGGCCACCAAGGACGACGCGTTCGCCAAGGCGGTCGAATGGCAGTCCCTCAGCCCGGTGCAGAGCTGGGTGCTGACCTAGGCCCGGGACATCGAGATCGCCCGGCGCCCCGACCTGTCCACCCGCTTCGCCCACGCGAAGACCCACCTGGAACACGAGGACCCGGCCGTCGCCCAAGGGGCGCTGCGTGAACTGACCGCCGTCCTGGACGAAGCCATGAAGGCGGTCCGCGAGTGAGCTGGAAGTAGGAGTACGCCTTCGGCGCGGAGGAAGCGGCCCGAACCGCTCCCGTCAGTTTCCTCGCCGAGGTGGAAAGCAAGGCGGAAGAACTGGTCAGAGCCGCCGAAGCCTTACAGGTCCACGGACAGGCCCATGACGGCGTCGACCCGAAGGGCGGCGACATCATCATCCCCGGCGGCATGTTCACGTATCAGGTCGTCATCCGCAGCGAGCGGATCTACATCGTCCAGATCACGTACCTGGGCTTCTGACCCTGCCCCCGCCCCCGCCCCCGCCCCGACGGCAGCGACCTGTTCCCAGGCACCCCCACGCGCATAACCTGCAATGCCCCCCGGGCACAGCAAAGGGACCCGCACGACCGAAGTCGTACGGGCCCCTTCGAGCCACTCAGGTCAGTTGACCATCAAGCCAGTCCGAAGACTTACTTGTTGATCTTGGTGACCTGGCCGGCGCCCACGGTCCGGCCACCCTCACGGATGGCGAACTTCAGGCCCTCCTCCATGGCGACGGGCTGGATGAGCTCCACCTTCATCTCGGTGTTGTCACCCGGCATGACCATCTCGGTGCCCTCGGGGAGGGTCACGACGCCGGTCACGTCCGTCGTACGGAAGTAGAACTGCGGGCGGTAGTTGTTGAAGAACGGCGTGTGGCGGCCACCCTCGTCCTTGGACAGGATGTAGGCCTGCGCCTCGAACTCGGTGTGCGGGGTGACCGAGCCCGGCTTGATGATGACCTGGCCGCGCTCGACGTCCTCGCGCTTGATGCCGCGGAGCAGCAGACCGACGTTCTCACCGGCCTGGCCCTCGTCGAGCAGCTTGCGGAACATCTCGATGCCGGTGACCGTGGTGGTGGTCTTCTCCTGCTTGATGCCCACGATGTCGACGGTCTCGTTGACCTTGAGGACACCACGCTCGATACGGCCGGTGACGACCGTACCGCGACCGGTGATCGTGAAGACGTCCTCGATCGGCATGAGGAACGGCTTGTCGACGTCACGCTCGGGCTGCGGAATGCTCTCGTCCACGGCCTTCATGAGCTCGAGGATGGAGTTGCCCCACTCCTTGTCGCCCTCGAGGGCCTTGAGCGCCGAGACCTTGACGACCGGCAGGTCGTCGCCCGGGAACTCGTACTCGGAGAGCAGCTCACGGACCTCGAGCTCGACGAGCTCCAGGATCTCCTCGTCGTCCACCATGTCGGCCTTGTTCAGGGCGACGACGATGTACGGAACGCCGACCTGGCGGGCCAGGAGCACGTGCTCCTTGGTCTGCGGCATCGGGCCGTCGGTGGCGGCGACCACGAGGATGGCGCCGTCCATCTGCGCCGCACCCGTGATCATGTTCTTGATGTAGTCCGCGTGACCGGGGCAGTCGACGTGGGCGTAGTGACGCGTCTCGGTCTGGTACTCGACGTGCGCGATCGAGATCGTGATACCGCGCTGGCGCTCCTCGGGAGCCTTGTCGATCTGGTCGAAGGCCGAGGCCTCGTTCAGCTCGGGGTACGCGTCATGCAGCACCTTGGTAATGGCGGCCGTGAGGGTCGTCTTACCGTGGTCGATGTGACCGATGGTGCCGATGTTGACGTGCGGCTTAGTCCGCTCGAACTTCGCCTTCGCCACTGGGGTCCTCCTGTGGAGTGGTTCTGGTACGCCTTACTCATCGGCGCCAGGTGATCTTTGCTGGAAAGCCCGGGCCCGGGGCATTCTCACCACGTTTGTGACGGAATGCCCCTCAAGGCTCCGGAGTCAAGCCTACGGCGTGTAGACGCGGTGCGTTACTCGCCCTTGGCCTTCGCGATGATCTCCTCGGCGACGTTCCGGGGAACCTCGGCGTAGGAGTCGAACTGCATCGAGTAGCTTGCGCGACCCGACGTCTTGCTGCGGAGGTCTCCGACGTAGCCGAACATCTCCGAGAGGGGCACCAGGCCCTTCACGAGGCGGGCACCGGCCCGCTCCTCCATGGCCTGGATCTGGCCACGGCGGGAGTTGATGTCGCCGATGACCTCACCCATGTAGTCCTCGGGCGTGGTGACCTCGACGGCCATCATCGGCTCGAGCAGCACGGGGCTGGCCTTGCGGGCGGCCTCCTTGAAGGCCTGCGAGCCGGCGATCTTGAACGCGAGCTCGGAGGAGTCGACCTCGTGGTAGCCACCGTCGATGAGCGTGACACGGACGCCCGTCATCTCGTAGCCGGCGAGGATGCCGAACTGCATGGCCTCCTGCGCACCGGCGTCCACCGAAGGGATGTACTCCTTCGGGATACGGCCACCGGTGACCTTGTTCACGAACTCGTACGCGGCGTCGCCGCCCTCGATCGGCTCGACCGCGATCTGCACCTTGGCGAACTGGCCGGTACCACCAGTCTGCTTCTTGTGCGTGTAGTCGACGCGCTCGACGGCCTTGCGGATCGTCTCGCGGTACGCGACCTGCGGCTTGCCGACGTTGGCCTCGACCTTGAACTCGCGCTTCATGCGGTCGACCAACACCTCGAGGTGAAGCTCGCCCATACCACCGATGATGGTCTGGCCGGTTTCCTCGTTGGTGTGGACCTGGAAGGACGGGTCCTCCTCGGCCAGGCGCTGGATCGCGACGCCCAGCTTCTCCTGGTCACCCTTCGACTTGGGCTCGATGGCGACCTGGATGACCGGCGCCGGGAAGTCCATGGACTCCAGGATGACCGGGTTCTTGTCGTCGCTCAGCGTCTCACCGGTGGTGGTCTGCTTGAGGCCCATGACGGCGACGATGTCGCCGGCGCCCACCGCCTCGATCTCCTCACGCTTGTTCGCGTGCATGCGGTAGATCTTGCCGATGCGCTCCTTCTTGCCCTTCACGGAGTTCAGCACGGCGGTGCCGGACACCAGACGGCCGGAGTACACGCGGACGAAGGTGAGCTTGCCGAGGTGCGGGTCGCTCATGATCTTGAACGCCAGCGCGGCGAGGGGCTCGTCCTCCGACGGCTTGCGCTCGATGACCTGCTCCGGGTCCTTGACGTCGTGGCCCTCGATGGCCTCGACGTCGAGCGGAGTGGGCAGGTAGCGCACGACCGCGTCGAGCAGGGGCTGAACGCCCTTGTTCTTGAACGCGGTGCCGCAGAACACGGGAGTGACGGTGGTGCCGTCGCTCTTGCCCGACGCGATGGTGATACGACGGATCGCGGCGTAGAGCTGCTCCACGGTGGGCTCGGTGCCCTCCAGGTACAGCTCCATCAGCTCTTCGTCGTTCTCGGCGACGGCCTCGAGCAGCTTGCCGCGGTACTCCTCGGCAGCTTCGGCGTGGGTGTCCGGGATGTCGACGGTGTCGTACATCTCGCCCTTGGTCGCCTCGGCCGACCAGACCAGGGCCTTCATCGTCACGAGGTCGATGACGCCCTTGAAGTCCGCCTCGGCACCGATCGGCAGCTGCATGACCAGCGGCTGCGCGCCCAGGCGGTCGGTGATCATGTCGACGCAGCGGTGGAACTCGGCACCGGTACGGTCGAGCTTGTTGACGAAGCAGATACGCGGAACGCCGTAGCGGTCCGCCTGACGCCACACCGTCTCGGACTGCGGCTCAACGCCGGCGACACCGTCGAACACCGTCACGGCACCGTCGAGCACGCGCAGGGAGCGCTCCACCTCGACGGTGAAGTCGACGTGACCCGGGGTGTCGATGATGTTGATGGTGTAGTCGTTGTCCTCGAGCGGCCAGTGACAGGTGGTGGCAGCAGAGGTGATCGTGATGCCACGCTCCTGCTCCTGCTCCATCCAGTCCATGGTTGCGGCGCCGTCGTGGACCTCACCGATCTTGTACGAAACGCCGGTGTAGAACAGGATCCGCTCGGTGGTGGTCGTCTTGCCCGCGTCGATGTGGGCCATGATCCCGATGTTGCGGACCTTGGCCAGGTCAAGTGAAGTGGTAGCCATAAGGCTTCAGTCTTCTCTCGGTCTCGATGTGGGTAGCGACTACCAGCGGTAGTGCGCGAAGGCCTTGTTGGACTCGGCCATCTTGTGGGTGTCCTCGCGCTTCTTCACAGCGGCACCAAGGCCGTTGGAGGCGTCGAGAAGCTCGTTGAGCAGACGCTCGGTCATGGTCTTCTCGCGACGGGCGCGGGAGTAACCGACCAGCCAGCGCAGCGCGAGCGTGTTGGCACGACCGGGCTTGACCTCGATCGGAACCTGGTACGTCGCACCACCGACACGGCGGGACTTGACCTCGAGGGTCGGCTTGATGTTTTCCAGCGCGCGCTTCAGCGTGATGATCGGGTCGTTGCCCGTCTTCTCACGCAGACCCTCCATGGCGCCGTAGACGATGCGCTCGGCGGTGGAGCGCTTGCCGTTCAGCAGCACCTTGTTGATGAGGGAGGTCACCAGAGGAGAACCGTAGACCGGGTCGATGATGACCGGGCGCTTCGGGGCGGGGCCCTTACGAGGCATTCTTACTTCTCCTTCTTGGCGCCGTAGCGGCTGCGGGCCTGCTTGCGGTTCTTGACACCCTGGGTGTCGAGCGAGCCGCGGATGATCTTGTAGCGAACACCCGGCAGGTCCTTCACACGGCCGCCGCGCACGAGCACGATGGAGTGCTCCTGCAGGTTGTGTCCCTCACCCGGAATGTAAGCGGTGACTTCGATCCCGCTGGTCAGACGCACACGCGCGACCTTACGCAGGGCCGAGTTCGGCTTCTTCGGGGTGGTCGTGAACACACGCGTGCAGACGCCACGACGCTGGGGCGAACCCTCGAGTGCGGGCGTCTTGTTCTTCTCGACCTTGTCCTGCCGGCCCTTCCGGACCAGCTGCTGGATCGTAGGCACTACTTCTCCGGTTTCTGTGTGCCGAATGGTGAAGCTAACCTGGAACGTCGCCGACCCACGCGGTCGGGTGTGTCGAATCCCGCGGACTCCCGCCGCGAGGCAGAAAGAAGCGCAGATTGCGGTGGCCGGTAACAGCTCGCGATGCGGTTGATGGCACGCACGAGAGCCAGGGCACACCCCAGGCACAAGGTCTGAGCGTACCTATCGCATTCGCTGCGGTCAAAACAAATGGGTGCCGCCCGCATGGTTATGCGGAGCATGTCAAGACCCCAGGCCGTTCAGCCCGCTGCGATGGACACCACCGTGAGCAACACCAGGACGAGTGCCCAGCCAGCCGTGGACAACCATCCGAGCACCAGTCCGGTCAGCGCGAGCCCGTCCCCCAGCTCGCCCCGGCTGCGGATCTCGGCCCGCGCCACGTGCCCCAGCACGACGGCCGGAATCCCGGTCAGCCCCATCGTCGGCACACACAGCAGACCGCACACACCCGCCGCGACCGCCTTCCCGTTCGTCGGGGGCCGCGGCACCGGCAGGAACGTCCGCGGCACGGGCACGGCACCGGCCGACTGCGGCACGGGCCCCTGCGGCAGGTCCGCGACGAGCAGCGCCAGCTCCCCCACGGTCCGGGCCCCGTACGCCCGCGCCACCCGCTTCTCGAACTCGTCCTGCTCCATCCGCCCCTCGCCGTACCCGGCTCTGAGCACGTCCACGGCCCGCTCCCGATCGGCGTGCGAGGCGAGCATCGACGGGGCGCCGGCGCCCTGCCAGGGCTGCCAGGACGGATAGGGCGGCTGCGACACGGAGTACCTCCCCGGGAGCCTGAGTCCTTCCATGATGCGCCGAAGGGACGCTTCCGGCATCGGTGCACCCTGGGCGAGGCGCCGTTCGTCAGCCACGCGGCCGAATCACGCCCGTTTCCTCCATGGTCGTTTCCAGTACGTTGACGCGAGTACGACGCCTGTACAGGGCAGGCATCGGCACAGGTGAACGCGGGGGTCGGCGGGATGACCGGGGGGCAGGCACGCGCGTGGGACGACGACGGCGTCCCGTTCCTCGCCCGGCTGGAGCGGGAGGACCGCGCCGCCCTGCTCGCCATCGGCCGCCCCCTCGGCTACCGGGCCCGGGGCGTCATCCTGCACCAGGACGAGCCCTCGGCCCACGTCCTGCTCCTCCTGCACGGCTGGACCAAGGTCACGGCGATCGCCGTCAACGGCTACGAGGCCCTGCTCGCCCTGCGCGGCCCCGGCGACATCATCGGCGAGGGCGCCGCCCTCAGCGGCCGCGGCCGCTCGGCGACCGTGACGGCCCTGGAGCCGGTCGAGGCGGTCGTCATCGACCAGAACCGTTTCACCGTGTTCGTCTCGGACCACCCCCGGGTGGCGCTGCACCTGCTGAGCCTGTCCACGGACCGGCAGCGTTCGACCGACCGCCGCCGGCTGGAATGGGCCGCGCTGACCGTGCGCGAGCGGCTGGCCGTCCTACTGCTCGAACTGGTGCGCACGCACGGCAGCCGGACGGACGAGGGCATCGAACTCACCATCGGGCTCAGCCAGCAGGAGTTCGCCGGTTCCGTGGGCTCCTCGCGCGAGGCGGTGGCCCGGCTCCTCAAGGAGCTGCGGGACCGGCAGGTCGTCGCCACCCGGCGCCGCCGCATCGTCGTACTCCGCCCCGACGTGCTGCGCCGCATAGCCGGCGACGCCTCCGCCTGACGCACATCCCCGCCCGCCGTTCCATGCACACGGTCACATTCCGTCCGTGTCATCGGCCCTCCGGCGCTCGCCCGCGACCCGCCATCGTGCTGGACGACGGACACCGACGTGCGAGAGGCAGCCATGACCGACCCCGTGTACCGCACGATCCTCCTCTTCGACATCGAGCAGTACGGCTCACGCGACGACGTGGAACAGGCGTTCCTGCGCCGCGTCCTCTACGACGTCGTCGACACGACCCTGCTCGACGCCGCCGTCGACGAGACGGCCCGGCTGCGCGCCGACCGCGGCGACTCCGTCATGGAGCTGATCGACACCGCCGTCCCCGTACCCGCCCTGATCAAGACCCTCCTGACCGAGACCCCCGCCCTCCTCCACAACAAGAACCGCCTCCTGGCGACCAGCGCCCGCATGCGGCTGCGCATCGTCCTGTCCTCCGGCTACGTCGCCGTCGACGAACTCGACGGCTGGGTCGGCTCCGACCTCAACCACGCGGTCCGCCTGCTGAACTCCGACCCCCTGCGCGACGCCCTGAAGCAGCGCGAGTCCGACTGCGTGCTGTGCGTGTCGGAAGGGATCTACCAGGGGGTGGTACGGCACGGCCCGCTGGGCGTGCGGCCGGAGGAGTTCCACCGGGTGACGGTGGGGACGAAGGAGGGGCCCACGGTGGCCTGGGTGCACGGGGGGCCGGGCAGCACACCGAGCTCCCCGGAAGCCGCCGTCGATGCCCCGGGCCCGGACGCGCCCGCCCCTCAGCGCTCCGACGTGCAGATCTACGGCGACCAGTACGGTCAGGCGGGCGGCACACTCCACGGCGGCCAGCACTTCGACTTCACCGGCCGGGCCCGGGACGAGCGCCGATGAGCCAGGAGGAAGCGGCGGCCGACGCGGCGAATCCGGCCGAAGCGCAGGACGGCGAGAAGAAGCAGCGGGACGAGGCGGCCGAGGAACAGCCGAGGCAGGAGGCGTGGGCCGCGCGCCGGGACCTGATCGCGCACGCCCCGGACTTCGTCTCCACCCTCGTCACCCGCGACCAATTCGGCCAGGCGGGCGGCACGCACCACGGCGACCAGCACTTCCACTTCGGAGGGCGGGCCGAGGCGCCCCTCCCGCTGTCCGGGCCGATACCGCACGCGGAGATCGAGGAACTGAAGGTCGTCTTCCGGGGCTGCCAGAGCTTCGACGAGGCCCTGAAGCGCCTGCGGGACGACAGGCTCGTCATCCTGTCCGGCGGGCGCGAGACAGGCCGCCGTACGGCCGCGCTGATGCTGCTGCACCGGCTGGGCGCCGACCGGTTGCGCTCCCTCGATCCCCCCGCGTCGTTCCCGGAGCTGGCCGACCAGGTGGACGCCCCGGCCGGATACGTCCTGTGCGATCTGCCCATCAGCCGGAACCGTCCGCTGCGCGAGGCCCAACTGCACTCTCTTCGCGAGCGGTTGGAGCACGCCCACGCCCGTCTGGTGATCACCGTCGAGCCCTCGGCGGCGCTGGGCGACCTGCCCTCCGTGCGATGGGAGCCGCCGTCGGCCGAGGACCTGCTGCACGCCCATGTCACCCCGGCGACCGGTGAGTCCGCCTGGCCGGAACTGTGCGGACTGACAGCGGTGAAGGAGTTCCTCACCCGGCACCACCGGCCGGACGAAATCAGGCAGTTCGCCGTGCAGCTCGTCGCATACCATCGCGGCGAGGTCGACGAGGCGGAGCTCGCCGCCTTCGGCCAGACGGCCGTGGCGACGCAGGTGGCCCGCTGGCTCACCGAGGAGAAGCCCGAGCTGCGCGACAAGGCGTTCCTCGTCTCCCTCGCCGTCTTCGACAAGGCGCCGTACGCGGTGACGGCCGAGCTGGCCGACGGCCTCTTCGTACGCCTGCACGACATCCAGGATCCGAACGTCCGGCCGTCCATCCCCGTCTTCGGCAGCTCCCGCGAGGAGCGGCTCCGGCTCGCGCACGCCGACGGCTATGTGACCGCGGAGGTCACCGAGTGGGGTCCTCTGGAGGGCAGGTTCTGCGCCGCGTTCCGGGACGAGCGGACGGCTCCGATGCTGCTGGAGGAGGTGTGGAACCTCCATCCGTCCGCGCGCCCGGCCTTCGCGGAGTGGATCCGCAAGCTGGCCGACGACCGCCGCCCTCTCGTGCGGACCCGGGCGGCGTCGGCCGCCGCGCTGCTGGCCAAGGCCGATCTGTCGTCCGCCATGGCCCACCTCATCGAGCCGTGGGCGGACGGCCGTAAGCCGCATGCCTGGCTGACCGCGGCCAACGCCCTCACCATGAGTGAGCTGCTGAAAGTGCCGACCGTCTCCCGGATCCTGCACGACTGGTGCGTCGGGGACGTCGAGAGCCGTCGCTGGACCGCCATCCGTGCCTACGGCCTCCTGGGGCCGGTGCACCACGAGGAGACCCTGGCAGCGCTCGTGGACGCCATGCACCGGCCCCCGCCCGACGAGGCCGGGAGCGTCCAGGAGGACGGGGAGCCACCGGAGGAGGCCCGGCAGCTCGCCGACGCCCTCGAACTCCTCCTCCTCGCCGTACGGGAGCCGGTACTGGCCGCCCTGGCCGAACTCCGCCGCACCGACCGCATGGTCCGCCCGCACGCCCTGCTCGCCTTCTTCCAGGCCTGCCGGCAGACGAAGGACGACGACAGCGACCGCCCGCCCGTCCTCGCCTGGTACGCGCGGGCCGCGGCGGCCGAGGACCCGACGGCCGCCCGGCAACTGGCCGATTTCTGGGACGCGCTGCTCACCGACCGGACACACAACCCGAAGGCCCTCGGCGTCCTGCGCGGCTGGGTGCGCGGGGCCGACGACGACCCGGAGACCGAGTCGGCCCTCGCCTCGCTGCTCGGCGCCCTGGTCACCACACCCACCAACCGGCGGCGCGTCAGCCATCTGCTGGGCACGGTCCGCGACTCCAGGGGAGCCGTCACACCGGCCGCGGACCGGCTGAGCAAGCGTCTCGCCCTCGACTGACCCGCCTTCGGAGGCCGACTATGGAACACGACACCGACCCCGTCCGCACCGTCTGGCAGCTACCGCGCTTCCACCTCGGCGGCCGGCGCTTCACGGGCCGCATCGACCACGCCCTGGTGTGTGTGACCCGGAAGGGCGCGTACGAGACCTTCCCGCCGCCCGACCGTCCCACGTCCATGCGGCGGTACGTCGCCGTGTACGAGGTGGACACGGACCCGCACGCCTTCGAGCTGGACGTGGCCCTGCCCAGCCTGGTCGACAGCTTCGAGTTCGAGGTCACGGCCGACGTCGGCTGGCGGGTCGCCCACCCGGCGCTCTTCGTCCGCAGCCAGGAGCGGGACGTGCCCGGCCTGCTCACACGGGAGCTGCTGCCGCTGATGCGGGACGCCGGCCGCCGTCACCCCATCGACGCGAGCGCCGAGGCGGAGCGGGCCGTGCAGCGGGCGGTGCGGGACGCGACCTCGCTCGGCGTCGCCCAGGGCCTGCACGTCACCTGCTCCGTGCGCCTGCGCCGCGACGCCACCGAGCGGTCCCACCAGGCCCGCCTGCGGACCGCCCGGCACGAGGTGGAGGCCGCGGAGCCGGAGCACGAGGCGACCCGGCTCCGCGACACGTACGAGGCCGAGCGCAGGGCCGAACAGATCAGGTTCTACGAACTCACCCTGGCCAGGGGCGGCACCGCCGCGCTCGCCCTGCACCTGGCGGCACACCCCGACGAGACCCGGCTCGTCCTGGAACACCTCCAGTCAGGCCAGAACAGGCTGCTGGACACCCAGGTGAACCTGATCAACCAGGCCCTGGACAACAAGCAGTTGGAGGGCTACCAGCTCGATGAGCCGCACAAGCTCGTCGCCGAGCGGATGAAGGCCATCCTGCGGACCACGGACCCGTCCGCCCCGCCCGGGGACGACCCGGAGTCCGGCACATGACTCCCTCGGACGATTCCGCGGTGCGGGCGGGCACCCAGCTCCTCGCCGACCTCCGCGGCGAGATCGCCCGTGCCGACGCCAAGGCCACCGTGCTCGTCGGCGCGCTCGGCATCTCGGGGGGCATGCTCGCCGCGCTCCTGACCCAGCGCGGCTGGACTCCCGACCGGCTTCCGGCGCCCGCCACCGTGCTGTGGTGGGCCGGGGCGGCGTCCCTGGTCGTCGCGCTGTTCGCCCTCCTGCTGGCGGTCATGCCCCGCTACCGGGGCAGCCGCTGGACGCCCGGCAGCCCGCTCACCTACTTCGGCGACGTACGCCGAGCCGCACGCCAGGGCCGGCTCACCACGGCCCTCGCGGACACGGGCCGCGACCCCGCTCGTGGCCTTCTGCTCGCCCTCGCCGAGACGAGCGGCATCGCCGCCCGCAAGCACTTCTGGATCCGGACCGGACTGCTCTCGTTCGGCTGCGCGGCGGTGCTGCTGCCCGGATCGATGCTCCTCGCCTGAACCACGCCGCTCTGTCCCCCGCACGGGAAGGAAGGCCCATGCCCATGTCCGCACCGGTCCCCGACGACGACCTCCCCCGCCGCCCCGGCCGGGTCCACATAGCCGCCCGCCGGCGCGGGGCGGACCTCACCGCCCTCGGCTCGCTGGCGCTGCACCTCCCCCACGTCACCGCCAGCCTGGCCCTCGTCTTCGTCGTGTCGTACGCCTTGGGCCACCTGAGCGGTCTGCCCTGGTGGCTGCTCTTCGGCTGCTGGGTCCTGAGCGGGGCTCTGGTCTTCCATCGGCCGTGCGAGCGGCTCCTGGCGCGGTGGCTGTTCGGCCTGCGCTACCCGACACCGGAGGAGGACAGGCGACTGCGGCCCGTCTGGCGGGAGGTGACCGCCCGGGCCGGGGTGGAGGCGAGCGCCTATCAACTCTGGATGGAGGAGAGCGACGAGATCAACGCCCTGGCGGCGGCCGGGCACATCGTCGGCGTGACCAGTCACTCGCTGCGGACCCTGACGCCCGCCCAGCTCGCCGGGGTCCTCGCCCACGAACTCGGGCATCACACACGGGGACACGCGTGGTCCTCGCTGCTGTCCCTCTGGTACGCGCTGCCGGCCCGGCTCGCCTGGCGGCTGCTGCTCCTGCTGTGCACCCGGTTGGGCCGGCTCCCGACGGGTGCGGCCGCCGTGGTGATCGGCGTGGCCGGGGCTCTCCTCATCGCGCTGGCGACCGCCACGTACGGGCTGGTCTTCCTGCCGCTGGCGACGCCCTACCTGGTGGCCGCGGTCTCCCGGCGGTCCGAGCTGCGGGCCGACGAGCACGCGGCGGGGCTCGGCTTCGCGCCCCAGCTCATGGCCGTACTGCACCAGGAGCGCGAGCGGGAGGTCACGGCCACCGCCCCGGGCCTCGCCTTCACGAAGGGCCGAATGATCGCGCGGCTGCTCGACTCGCACCCCGACGTCCACACCCGGCTCCACCGCCTGCAGGCCCATCTGGACAGCCGGCGCTGACACGCCGAAGGGCGGCCACCCAAAGGTGACCGCCCTCGACTCAAGCGACTCGCTTACTGGTTGTACGGACCGTAGTCGTAGTCCTCCAGCGGAACGGCCTGGCCGGAGCCCGTGCCGAACGGCGAGTAGTCGATGTCGTCGTAGCCGACGGCCGAGTACATCGCGGCCTTGGCCTCCTCGGTCGGCTCGACCCGGATGTTGCGGTAGCGGGACAGACCCGTACCGGCCGGGATGAGCTTACCGATGATGACGTTCTCCTTGAGGCCGATGAGGCTGTCGGACTTGGCGTTGATCGCCGCATCCGTCAGGACTCGGGTCGTCTCCTGGAAGGAGGCGGCCGACAGCCAGGATTCCGTCGCCAGCGAGGCCTTGGTGATACCCATGAGCTGCGGACGACCGGAGGCCGGGTGACCGCCCTCCTGGACCACGCGACGGTTCTCGGTCTCGAACTTCGAGCGCTCGACCAGCTCGCCGGGCAGCAGCTCGGCGTCGCCCGACTCGATGATCGTCACGCGGCGCAGCATCTGCCGGATGATGATCTCGATGTGCTTGTCGTGGATCGACACACCCTGCGAGTTGTAGACCTTCTGGACCTCGCCGACCAGGTGGACCTGGACGGCACGCTGACCCAGGATGCGCAGCACGTCGTGCGGGTTGGTGGCACCCACGGTGAGCTTCTGGCCCACCTCGACGTGCTCGCCCTCGCTGACCAGGAGACGGGCACGCTTCGAGATCGGGAACGCCGTCTCGTCGCTGCCGTCGTCCGGGGTGACGACGAGCTTCTTGGTCTTCTCGGTCTCCTCGATCCGGACGCGGCCGGAGGCCTCGGAGATCGGGGCGACACCCTTCGGGGTACGGGCCTCGAAGAGCTCGACGACACGCGGCAGACCCTGGGTGATGTCGTCACCGGCCACACCACCGGTGTGGAAGGTACGCATCGTGAGCTGGGTGCCGGGCTCACCGATGGACTGGGCGGCGATGATGCCGACCGCCTCACCGATGTCGACCAGCTTGCCGGTGGCCAGCGAACGGCCGTAGCACATGGCACAGGTGCCGACGTGCGACTCGCAGGTCAGGATCGAGCGGGTCTTGACCTCCTCGACACCGTGGTGCACGAGCTGGTCGATGAGCACGTCGCCCAGGTCCACGTTGGCCGGCGCGATCACCTTGCCGTCGATGACGACGTCCTGGGCGAGCATGCGGGCGTAGACGCTGGTCTCGACGTCCTCGGCCTTGCGCAGGACACCGGCCTCGTCCTTCGAGGCGATCCGCAGCTTCAGACCGCGCTCGGTGCCGCAGTCCTCCTCGCGGATGATGACGTCCTGGGAGACGTCGACCAGACGACGGGTCAGGTAACCCGAGTCGGCGGTACGCAGAGCGGTGTCCGCCAGACCCTTACGGGCACCGTGCGTGGAGATGAAGTACTCCAGCACGGACAGACCCTCACGGAACGAGGCCTTGATCGGACGCGGGATCGTCTCGTTCTTCGCGTTCGACACCAGACCACGCATACCGGCGATCTGACGCATCTGCATCATGTTGCCTCGTGCACCCGAGTTCACCATCATGAAGATCGGGTTGGTCTTCGGGAAGTTCTCGTTCATCGCCTCGGCGACCTCGTTGGTCGCCTTGGTCCAGATCGCGATGAGCTCCTGCGTGCGCTCGTCCTTGGTGATCAGACCGCGCTCGTACTGCTTCTGGACCTTCTCGTCCTGCGCCTCGTAACCCTTGACGATCTCCTTCTTCGCCTCGGGAACGACGACGTCGGAGATGGCCACGGTGACGCCGGAGCGGGTCGCCCAGAAGAAGCCGGACGCCTTCAGGTTGTCGAGCGTCGCCGCCACGATGACCTTGGGGTAGCGCTCGGCGAGGTCGTTGACGATCTCGGAGAGCTGCTTCTTGCCGACCTCGTAGTCGACGAACGGGTAGTCCTCGGGCAGCAGCTCGTTGAAGAGCGCACGGCCCAGGGTGGTGTTCAGCCGGAAGCTGTCACCCTGCTGCCACTCGGGCTCGCCCTCCTCACGCGCCGGCGGCATCCAGCCACGCGGCGGGATGGTGCCGACCGGGAAGCGGACGTCGATCTTCGACTGGAGCGACAGCTCGCCCGCGTCGAAGGCCATGATCGCCTCGGCGACCGAGGCGAAGGAACGGCCCTCGCCCTTGAGGTCGCGCATCTCGCCGTCGGTGGTGAGGAAGAACAGACCGAGGACCATGTCCTGGGTCGGCATCGTCACCGGACGGCCGTCGGCGGGCTTGAGGATGTTGTTCGAGGACAGCATCAGGATGCGGGCCTCGGCCTGCGCCTCCGCGGAAAGCGGCAGGTGCACGGCCATCTGGTCACCGTCGAAGTCCGCGTTGAACGCGGTGCAGACGAGCGGGTGGATCTGAATGGCCTTGCCCTCGACGAGCTGCGGCTCGAAGGCCTGGATGCCGAGGCGGTGCAGCGTGGGCGCACGGTTCAGCAGAACCGGGTGCTCCGCGATGACCTCTTCCAGCACGTCGTACACGACCGTGCGGCCGCGCTCGACCATGCGCTTGGCGCTCTTGATGTTCTGCGCGTGGTTCAGGTCGACCAGCCGCTTCATCACGAACGGCTTGAAGAGCTCCAGCGCCATCGCCTTCGGCAGACCGCACTGGTGCAGCTTGAGCTGCGGACCGACGACGATCACGGAACGCGCGGAGTAGTCCACACGCTTACCGAGCAGGTTCTGACGGAAGCGACCCTGCTTGCCCTTCAGCATGTCGCTGAGGGACTTCAGCGGGCGGTTACCGGGACCGGTGACCGGACGGCCACGACGACCGTTGTCGAACAGCGCGTCGACGGCCTCCTGGAGCATGCGCTTCTCGTTGTTCACGATGATCTCGGGCGCACCGAGGTCGAGAAGGCGCTTCAGTCGGTTGTTCCGGTTGATCACACGGCGGTACAGGTCGTTCAGGTCGGAGGTCGCGAAGCGGCCACCGTCGAGCTGCACCATCGGGCGGAGGTCCGGCGGGATGACCGGCACGCAGTCGAGCACCATGCCCTTGGGGCTGTTGCTGGTCTGCAGGAACGCGGAGACGACCTTCAGGCGCTTGAGCGCACGGGTCTTCTTCTGGCCCTTCCCGGTGCGGATGATCTCGCGGAGCTTCTCGGCCTCTTCGTCGAGGTCGAAGGACTCCAGGCGCTTCTGCAGCGCCGCGGCACCCATCGAACCGTCGAAGTACGTGCCGAAGCGGTCGCGCAGCTCGCGGTAGAGCAGCTCGTCGCCCTCGAGGTCCTGGACCTTGAGGTTCTTGAACCGGTTCCACACCTCGTCGAGCCGGTCGATCTCGCGCTGCGCACGGTCACGCAGCTGCTTCATCTCGCGCTCGGCACCCTCGCGCACCTTGCGGCGCACGTCGGCCTTGGCGCCCTCGGCCTCCAGCTCGGCCAGGTCGGTCTCGAGCTTCTTGGCGCGGGCCTCCAGGTCGGCGTCCCGGCGGTTCTCGACCTGCTGCCGCTCGACGGAGACATGCGCCTCCAGGGAGGGCAGGTCACGCGTACGGCGCTCCTCGTCGACGTACGTGATCATGTACGCCGCGAAGTAGATGACCTTCTCGAGGTCCTTCGGGGCGAGGTCGAGCAGGTAGCCCAGCCGCGACGGAACGCCCTTGAAGTACCAGATGTGCGTGACGGGGGCGGCCAGCTCGATGTGGCCCATCCGCTCACGACGCACCTTGGCGCGGGTGACCTCGACGCCACAGCGCTCACAGATGATGCCCTTGAAGCGGACGCGCTTGTACTTGCCGCAGTAGCACTCCCAGTCCCGGGTCGGACCGAAGATCTTCTCGCAGAAGAGTCCGTCCTTTTCGGGCTTGAGGGTGCGGTAGTTGATGGTCTCGGGCTTCTTGACCTCGCCGTGGCTCCACTGACGGATGTCGTCAGCGGTAGCCAGACCGATCCGGAGCTCGTCGAAGAAGTTGACGTCGAGCACTATGCGTCAATCCCTCTCAGGGTTGTAAGTCATGGGGTCTGATACGGGGGTCCTGGGGCCGGAGGCCTTCATGACGAAGGCCTCCGAAC
>NZ_JBHUQX010000116.1:0-22571 GCF_042674225.1 Streptomyces sp. NPDC056948 | reverse complement strand
GTTCAGGATGCGGCGGGTCGCCCAGGCCGCGAGCCACACCGCTGTGAGCGCCGCGAGCGGTGTCGCGGCAAGGTAGGCCAGGCCGGTGCCGGCGCGGCCGCCGTCGACCAGCTTCTGGATGTCGACGGCGTACGTCGAGAAGGTGGTGAAGCCGCCGAGAACGCCGGTGCCGAAGAAGGGGCGCACGAGGCGGTGAGCGGTCCGGATCTCGGTGACGACCACCATGAACACGCCGATCACGGCGCAGCCGGCGACGTTGACCCAGAAGGTCGTCCAGGGGAAGCCGCCCGTGTGCGCGGGCCACCACAGGGACGCCACGTACCTGGCGGCCGCCCCCGCTCCCCCGCCGAGCGCCACCACCACGACGACGGGGGCCTGGGCGCGCCAGGCGGGCGGACGCGGGGCGGCGGGCAGGCTGCCGAGGGTTTCCGCATCGGGGGTGATCATGGGCGTACGTCTCCTACTCGCCGGGGCCCGGGGTCGTGCGGGCGCGTGCCGTCGCAAGTAGGGACCGTTGGCGGCGTCCTCGCCGCGGTTCGGGTACGGCGGGCCCCACCGCCGCGCCGCGAGCGGTGTCGCGGCCGGGGTTCAGATTAACCCCGGGTTCGGGGCGGGGTCATTTCGGGGACCGGGGTCATTTCGGGGACGGTGTCATTTCGGGGCGGGGGGCTCGCAGATCGCCACGCCCGGTTCCCAGAGGCTGCCCAGCACCAGATGCCCGTCCGCTTCGCACACGCTGGTGACCATGCGGTAGCCGGAGCGGCGGCGGGCGAGGTGGTGGACGACACGGCCCTCGTCGTCGAAGGCCAGCACGCCGATCGTGCCGGTGGGCCGGAACGGGGCGTGTACGGCCACGCGGGCGGCGGCGCGGCGCACCGAGGGAGCGCTGCGGTGGAGGAGGTCGAGGGGCGGGACGCGGGGTCCGGCCAGCGCGACCCAGAGCGGTCCGTCCGGGGCGCCGCGCCAGAGGTTGTCGGGCATGCCCGGGAGGTTCTCGGCGAAGGGCTCGCTCCGTCCGGCCTCGGGCCCGGAGAGCCAGTAGCGGACGAGCCGGCAGGCGCCGGTCTCTGCGACGACGAGGAAGGACTCGCCGGCGCCGACGGCGAGCCCGTTGGCGAACTGCAGCCCGTCCAGCACCACCTCGGGGGTGTCGTCGCCCGGAGCCAGGCGCAGCAGCCGTCCCGTTCCGATGTGCTCGACGATGTCGCCGATCCAGTGTTCCAGGGGGTGGCGGCGGCTGGAGACGGTGAAGTAGACGGTGCCGTCGGAGAGGGACACGACGTTGCTGCAGAACCGCAGCGGCTCCCCCGCCACCGAGTCGGCGAGGATGCGGACCGTGCCGTCGCCGGTGTCGACGCGCAGCAGGCCGCGTTCGGCATCGCACACCAACAGGTCGCCGTCCGGGAGGAGTTCGAGCCCCAGCGGCCTGCCGCCGGTCTCGGCGATCACCTCGGTACGGGCCGTGACCGGGTCCGAAAGACCGTCCAGACGCAGGATGCGGCCGTCGGCCACGCCGGCCAGCACACGGCCGCGCGGGTCGGCGACCACGTCCTCGGGGCCGTGGCCCATCGCGATGTAGTGGCGTGGGACGAGTGCCGGGGGACGGTCCATGGTGCGCATGCCCTTCATCCTCAGGGAGAGATACCGCTCTGCCGGGTCGCCTACCAGCCCTTTTCAAACATGCGGGCGACTTCGGCGATCCGCACCTCGTCGCGGTGGTAGTGCACGCGGCCCGCGGACCGGCTGGTGCGCAGCATGCCGGTGGCTTCGAGCAGCCTGAGGTGGGTGACGGCGACCGGGCGGGCCAGCGAGAATCTCTCGGCGACCGCGTCCGCGGTGACACCGCCCTCGGCGGGGCCGGGTTCCTTCAGCCAGGCCAGGATGCGCAGCCGCGTCTCGTCCGTGGGAGTCCTCAGCATGTCGTGCCCCTGCCTCGCGGCTCTCGCTCTCTTACCGCGTTCTTCCCACTGTCTCGCGGCTCAAGCCGCCGCGTCCGGCAGTCGGCATCGTTGACCGATACCGAACTGCCGTACGCCCTGGCGAAGTTCGTGGCTGTGCCTAGCTCTGCCCGCGTGAGATCAGCGGTGGCGGAACCAGGACATCGACGAGAGTGCCCGGTCGTCGTAGCCGAACAGCGCCTGGTTCTCCCAGCCGTTGCCGGAGGAGGCGTCGGTCGGGTCCCAGCCGTTGCCGCCCACCGCGGTCCAGGTGGCCTCCCAGTAGAAGATGCCGAGGCCGCGGCCGTTCGGGACGGCCTCCACGATGCTCGCCATGTCGTTCATCCACCGGGTCTGGCCGGCCACGCTCGCCGGATAGCCGGGGACCAGCTCGTCACCGGTGTCGATGATGTTCTCGTGCGCGTCCTCGCTGTCCAGGCGGAACGGGTAGGCGGTCTCGGCGACGAACACCGGCTTGCCGTAGCGGGAGGCCGCGTCGTCGAGGGTCGTCTGGAAGTCGGCCAGTGTGCCGTGCCAGTAGCCGTAGAACGACAGGCCGATCGCGTCGAACTTCACGCCGTTGGACCGTGCGCTGTCGAACCACCAGCGGGTGCCGGACAGATCACCGCCCTCCGCGAGGTGCAGGGCGACGGTGGTGGACGAGTTGACCGCCTTGACGGCGTCGTAGCCGGAGTTGAGCAGACCGGCCAGTTGCGTCCAGTTGGAGGTGGATCCCTCGGTCCACAGCATGCCGCCGTTGATCTCATTGCCCACCTGGACCATGTCGGCGGTGGTGCCCTGCGCCTTCAAGGCGTTCAACACGTCGTACGTGTGGTTGTACACGTCCGTCTTGAGTTGACTGTACGAGTGTCCGGCCCAGGCGGCGGGCTTGTCCTGGCGGCCGGGGTCGGCCCAGAAGTCCGAGTAGTGGAAGTCGACCAGCAGCTTCATGCCCTGAGCCTTGACGCGCTTGGCCATGGCCAGGACTCGTGCCTTGTTGTTGTAGCCGTCGGCCGGGTTCACCCACACCTTGAGGCGTGCGTAGTTCATGCCGGACGACTTGAGGACGGCCAGGGCGTCGCCGGCCGTTCCGGAGCTGTTGCGGTAGACGCCGCCCTTGGCCTCGCTCTTGGCCAGGGACGAGATGTCGGCACCCTTGATCGATGTACCGGACGTGCCCGACGTGAAGGTCAGGTCGTCAACATTGATCCAGTTGCCCGCGTTCGCGTCACTGTTGATGCTGATGGTGCATTGGTTGCCGGTCACATTGACCGGCACGACGATCCGGATCCACCCACTGGCCGAGACCGGCAGATCGGTGCGCTGCTCGGCGCCGCCGCAGTTCTTCAGCGCTATGTACGCGGACTTCTGCCCGCCGCCGGAGCGCACCCAGGCGGTGAGCTTGTAATTGCCGTTGGCGAGTCCGGACAGGTACTGCCAGGTCTCCGCCTTGTAGGCGGTGGCGGCCCAGTGGCTCACAGGCGGTAGCTCCCGCCGTGGCCGCCGGCCTCGGCGAACGAGGCGCCGGTGTCGCCGTACTCGGACCAGCCGCTCGGCGTGGCCGCGCCCGTACCGTCGGCCTCGAAGCCGCCGTTGGTGAGGGTGCTCGCGGCCTGGGCGGTCTGTGCCGGCAGGGCGGTGAGGGCGAGCCCTGCGGCGAGCGGGAGCAGCAGGGCTCTGAGCGTGCGTCTGGGATGGAACATCGTCGTCCGTCGTCCCTTCGACGTCGGGGATGGGGGTGCCTCTCACCGGGGGGCCGGTGAGGGCCCCTCCGCCCGCGGCTCGTGCGGCTCGCACGGGCGGAGGGAGTCGGTTCAGCCGTCGAGCCGGACGACCCGGACGGCTCCGGCCGGGACCGCCAGGCGGCCCGCCGCGTGCTCACCGGTCAGCAGCTCGGTGCCCGGGGTCTCCAGCGGCACCTTGGTGTCCGAGCCGGTGTGGTTGACGGCGAACAGGTAGCTGCCCGACTCGCCGGAGCGGCGCACCACTTCGACGTCCCGGGGCAGGTCGGCGCGCGGGGCGAGGCGCGCGTCCTCGATCGCCCCGCCGAGCAGCGCGTCGAGGCCGTCGGTGCCGAGCCGGGTGGAGACGTACCAGGCGGTGCCCTCGCCGAGGCGGTGCCGGGTGACGGCCGGGTGGCCCGCGGTGAGGCCGTCGGCGTATGTGCAGACCGTCTCGGCGCCGCGCGGCACCACGAACTCGGTCCACACATCGGCGCCCAGCTCGGATCCGTCGAAGCCGGTGACGCGGACCCGTTCGCCGGGCAGCAGCGGCGAGAACTCCTCGACCGTGAGGCCGAGGACGTCCCGCAGCGGGCCCGGGTAGGCGCCCTCGTGGACGGCGTCGTGCTCGTCGACGATGCCGGAGAAGTACGAGACGACCAGGGTGCCGCCGTTCTCGACGTAGGCCTTGAGGTTGTTCCCGGCCGTCTCCGTCATCAGGTACAGAGCCGGTACGACGACAAGGGGATACCTCGACAAGTCGGCTTCCGGGTGGGCGAAGTCGACGGTGAGGTGGCGGTCGTAGAGGGCCTCGTAGAAGGCGTCGGCGCGTTCGCGGGCGTCGTGGTCCCCGCTGGGGCGCCAGTCGAGGTTCTGCGCCCACCAGGAGTGCCAGTCCCACAGCACGGCCACGTCGGCCTCGGTGCGGGTGCCGCGGATCTCGCTCAACGTCTGTACGGCCGAGCCGAGTTCGGTGACCTCGCGCCAGACACGGGTGTCGGTGCCGCCGTGCGGGAGCATCGCCGAGTGGAACTTCTCGGCGCCGCGCCGGGACTGGCGCCACTGGAAGAACATCGCTCCCTCGGAGCCGCGCGCCACATGGGCGAGGGAGTTGCGGGCCATCTGGCCGGGGGCCTTGGCGGGGTTGCGGGGCTGCCAGTTGACGCCCGAGGTGGAGTGCTCCAGGAGCAGCCAGGGGGCACCGCCCGCGACGGAGCGGGTGAGGTCGGCGGCCATCGCGAGGTTGACGTGGGTGCGGCGGCCGTCGGTGATCAGGTAGTGGTCGTTGGTGACGATGTCGACCTCGCGGCCCCAGGCCCAGTAGTCGACGGAGTCGCACTGGCTCAGGGCCGTCATGAAGTTGGTGGTGACCGGGACGCCCGGTGAGAGGCGGTGCAGGATGTCCCGCTCCGTCACGAAGTTCTCGCGCATGGTGGCGTCGGCGAACCGCTTGTAGTCCAGCGCCTGGCCCGGGTTGACGGACGTCGGGGTGAGCCGGGGCGGGTTGATCTGCTCGAGGTCCGCGTAGCGCTGGCCCCAGAAGGCCGTGCCCCAGGCCTCGTTGACGGCGTCGACCGTGCCGTACGTCGTCGCGAGCCAGCGGCGGAAATGGGCGGCGCACGCGTCGCAGTAGCAGGCCGAGACGGGGACGCCGTACTCGTTGTGCACGTGCCACATCGCCAGGGCCGGGTGGTCGCCGTAGTGCTCGGCGAGCTTGGTGGTGATGGCCGCGGCGGCCGAGCGGTAGTCGGTGTTGCTGTGGCAGATCGCGGCGCGGGAGCCGAACTCGTGGCGCACGCCCTCCGGCGTCACGGGCAGGGCCTCGGGGTGGGCGCGGTAGAACCAGACCGGCGGGCAGACGGTGGGCGTACCGAGGTCGACGCGGATGCCGTTCTCGTGCAGCAGGTCGAGCACGCGGTCGAGCCAGCCGAAGTCGTACGCGCCGGGCGACGGCTCCAGCAGCGCCCAGGAGAAGATCCCGACGCTCACCATCGTGACGCCGGCCTCCCGCATCAGCCGGACGTCCTCCGGCCAGACGCTCTCCGGCCACTGCTCGGGGTTGTAGTCCCCGCCGAAGGCGAGCCTGGTGAGGCCCCTGGGGGTGGTCTCCGGCATGGATGGTCTCCCGGTCGGTCGAGCAATTGGGAACGTGCACACACAGCGGCGCGGTGCGGAGCCCAACATAACCGCACAGCAACAACCATTGACAAGTGTCCGGGATGTTTCTCTACTGTGAACGCTCACAGAAGCATGGCAGGTCTTCGCAGCAGGCGAGGACCCCAGGTCAGGGGAGAGATCCATGCCGTACACGAAGCGCCTCCGCCTCGTGAGAACCGCCGTCGCCGTCGCGCTCGGCGCCACCACACTCGCCGCCTGCGGGACGGAGTCGGCTGACAGCGAGACCGAGTCGGGCCCGGCCTCGCTGACGTACTGGACCTGGACGCCCGGCATGGACAAGGTCGTGGACCTGTGGAACAAGGGGCCGGGCAAGAAGGACCGGATCACCGTCACGGTGAAGAAGCAGGCGTCGGGCGACACACTGGTCACCAAGATCCTCACCGCGCACAAGGCGGGCAAGGCGCCCGACCTGGTGCAGGCGGAGTACCAGGCGCTGCCCACGCTGGTCAGCAATGACGCGCTCGCGGACATATCGAAGAACGTGAGCGACGCGAAGGGCGGCTTCGCCGACGGCGTCTGGCAGCAGACGACGCTGGGCACGGACGCGGTCTACGCGGTCCCGCAGGACATCGGGCCGATGATGTTCTACTACCGCGAGGACCTGTTCAAGGAGTACGGCCTGACGGTGCCGACGACCTGGGACGAGTTCGCCGAGACCGCCCGCAAGCTCAAGAAGGCGGCTCCCGACAAGGACCTGACCACCTTCTCCGCCAATGACTCCGGCCTCTTCGCGGGCCTCGCGCAGCAGGCGGGCGCCAAGTGGTGGACGACCTCCGGGGACCAGTGGAAGGTCTCCATCGACGACGCGGCGACGCAGAAGGTCGCGAAGTTCTGGGGCGGCCTGGTCGAGGAGGGCGCGGTCGACAACCAGCCGATGTACACGCCGGCCTGGAACAAGGCGCTCAACACCGGCAAGCAGATCGCCTGGGTCAGCGCCGTGTGGGCTCCCGGCACCCTGACCACGGCGGCTCCCGACACCAAGGGCAAGTGGGCCATGGCCCCGCTCCCCCAGTGGTCCGCGAGCGAGACCCGTACCGGCAGCTGGGGCGGCTCGTCCACCGCCGTGACCACGGACTCCAAGCACCAGGGGGCCGCCGCGAAGTTCGCCGCCTGGCTGAACACGGACAGCGAGGCCCTCAACGCGCTGGCGAAGGAGAGCGGCATCTACCCGGCCGCCACGAACGCCCAGACCAGCGGCGCCTTCCTCAAGCCGCCGGCCTACTTCTCCAACCAGGCCGACTTCTACACCAAGGCCGCCGACATCGCGGAGACCACGGCGCCGTCCGCCTGGGGCCCGAACGTGAACGTCGCCTACACCACCTTCAAGGACGCCTTCGGCGCCGCCGCGAAGAACAAGTCCGACTTCGGCGCCGCCCTGAAGAAGATGCAGGACGACACCGTCGCCGACATGAAGAAGCAGGGCTTCGGGGTCGCTCGGTGAAAAGCACGGCACGCCGGCAGGCGTACGGGGTCAAGGGCGCCCCGTATGCCTTCCTTCTCCCCGCGACGATCCTGTTCGCGCTGTTCTTCGCGCTGCCCATCGGCTATGCGGTCTGGCTCAGCTTCCGCAAGGTGAAGGTCTCGGGGCTCGGCCTCGGCTCCGGCGCCCGCAAGGAGGTCTGGGCCGGTCTGGAGAACTACACCGACGCCCTCACCGACAGCGAGCTGATGCACGGGGCGCTGCGCGTGCTGGGCTACGGCTGCATCGTCGTACCGGTGATGCTCGGCCTCGCCCTGCTGTTCGCGCTGATGCTCGACTCCGAGAAGGTGCGGCTCGCGCCGTTCACCCGGCTCGCGATCTTCCTGCCGTACGCCATCCCCGGTGTGGTGGCGGCGCTGCTGTGGGGCTTCCTGTACCTGCCGGACGTGAGCCCGTTCCACTTCGTGCTCGACAAGCTGGGTATGCCGCAGCCGGACCTGCTGGACGGCGGGCCGCTGTATCTCGCTCTCTCCAACATCGCGGTCTGGGGCGGCACCGGCTTCAACATGATCGTCATCTACACCTCGCTCCAGGCGATCCCGGCGGAGGTGTACGAGGCGGCGAAGCTGGACGGTGCGACCCCGGCGCAGATCGCGCTGCGGATCAAGATCCCGATGGTGGCGCCCTCGCTGGTGCTGACCTTCTTCTTCTCGATCATCGCCACGCTCCAGATGTTCAACGAGCCGACCACCCTCAAGCCGCTCACCAACTCCGTGTCCACGACGTGGAGTCCACTGATGAAGGTGTACCGGGACGCGTTCGGCGAAGGTGACATCCACGGGGCCGCCGCGCAGGCCGTGATCATCGCCTTCGCCACGCTCCTGCTGTCCTTCGGCTTCCTGCGAGCCGCGAACCGTCGTCAGAAGCAGGAGGCAGCTCGATGAGTTCCCTTGCCGTCCCGAAGGCCGAGCCGAGGGCGGGCAGCACGTCCGGCACCGACCGGGGCCGCCCGCCGCTGCGCCGCCGGATCGCCCTGATCCCGACGGTCACCCTGCTCCTGGGGGCCGTCTACTGCCTGCTGCCGGTGGCCTGGGTGCTCATCGCGGCCACCAAGTCCGGACGCGAGCTGTTCTCCACGTTCACGTTCCTGCCGGGCTCGGGGTTCGCCGACAACGTCCGGGACCTGAGCGCCTACCGCGACGGCGTGTACTGGGCGTGGATGGGCAACTCCGCCCTGTACGCCGGCCTGGGCGCCCTGCTGTCGACGTGCGTCTCGGCGATCAGCGGCTACGCGCTGGCGACCTACCGCTTCCGCGGCCGCGAGACGATCTTCAACGTGCTGCTCGCCGGTGTGCTGATGCCGCCGGTGATCCTGGCCGTCCCCCAGTACCTGCTGCTGGCGAAGGCCGACCTCACGGACTCGTACCTGTCCGTGCTGCTGCCGCAGATCCTCTTCCCGTACGGCGTCTACCTCGCGCGGATCTACGCCGCCGCCGCGGTGCCCGCCGACGTGGTCGAGGCCGGGCGGATGGACGGGGCCAGCGAGTGGCGGATCTTCACGCGGATCGCGCTGCCGATGATGATCCCCGGCATGGTGACGGTGTTCCTGTTCCAGTTCGTGGCGATCTGGAACAACTTCCTGCTGCCGTACATCATGCTCAGCGACGACGAGAAGTTCCCGATCACGCTCGGTCTGTTCACCTTGCTGGAGCAGGGGGCCAACACCCCGGCGCTGTACACGCTGGTGATCACGGGCGCGTTTCTCGCGGTGCTCCCACTGGTCGCCCTCTTCCTGGTCATCCAGCGCTTCTGGAGTCTGGATCTGCTGTCCGGAGCCGTAAAGTCATGACCATGAACGCTGCGGGAGGCAGGCGCAGGCCGCCCACGATCCACGACGTGGCGCGCGAGGCGGGGGTTTCGCGCGGCACCGTCTCGCGGGTGCTCAACGGCGGCCACTACGTCAGCCCGGCCGCCCAGGAGGCGGTCAACGCGGCCATCCGCAGGACGGGTTATGTCGTCAACCGGCACGCCCGCTCCCTGATCACCGGGCGGTCCGACTCGATCGGCTTCCTGCTCACGGAGCCGCAGGAGCGGTTCTTCGAGGACCCCAACTTCAATGTCCTGCTGCGCGGCTGCACTCAGGCGCTCGCCGCGCACGACATCCCGCTGCTGCTGATGCTGGCCGGCACCGAGGACGAACGGCGGCGCATCACGCGCTACATCACCGCCGGGCATGTCGACGGGGTGCTGCTGGTCTCCAGCCACTCCGGGGATCCCGTCGCCGAGCTGCTGCGCGGGGCCGGGGTGCCGCTGGTGGCGTGTGGGAAGCCGATCGGGCTGGCCTCCAAGGTGAGCTATGTGGCCGCCGACGACCGCGACGGTGCCCGCGACATGGTGCGTCATCTGCTGTCGCTCGGGCGGCACCGGGTGGGCATGGTGACCGGTCCGCTGGACACGCCGGGCGGTGTCGAGCGCCTCGCCGGCTACAAGGAGGTGCTCGCGGACGCGGGCCTGGAGTTCGAGGAGCGGCTCGTCGTCTCCGGCGACTACAGCCGGGCCAGTGGCGAGGCGGGTGCCGAGCGGCTGCTGGCGCAGGCCCCGGACATGGACGCGGTGTTCGTCGCCTCGGATCTGATGGCCCAGGGGGTGCTGGCGGCGCTGCAGCGGGCGGGGCGGCGGGTGCCGCTGGATGTCGCGGTCGGGGGCTTCGACGACTCACCGGCCGCGCTGGCGTCGAGCCCCGAGCTGACGACCATCCGGCAGCCGTGGGACCGCATCAGCGCCGAGATGGTGCGGGTGCTGCTCGCGCAGATCGGGGGCGAGGATCCGGCGGCGGTGATCCTGCCGACGGAGCTGGTGAAGCGGGAGTCGACGTAGGCACCCGGCCCGGCCCGGCAGGACGCCACAAAGACGCCACTCCATGCACAGTCATTGAACCTCGGACCGGTGTACCGTTCGGTTATGGCAGCGAAAACGGCTGGTGCGCGGCTCGAGGAACGGTGGCGGGACATCCTGTCGGCGCACGCGCGCACGATGTGCGAGATCGACCGGGCGCTGCATCCGCACGGCCTCGGCGCCTCCGATTTCGAGGTCCTGGACATGCTCGTGACCGCCGCGCCCGAGGAGGGCGAGCAGTGCCGGGTGCAGAATCTGGTCGGGCGGGTCCATCTGAGCCAGAGCGCGCTGTCGCGGCTGATCGCCCGGCTGGAGAAGGACGGTCTTGTGACGCGCACCGTGTGCGTCGAGGACCGGCGCGGCGTATGGGTCGCCCTGACCTCCAGGGGCCGTGACCTGCACGCCGAGGTGCTGCCGCTGCAGCGGGCGGCGCTGGCCCGGACGCTGGGCGTGTGAGCGGCCCAGGCCCGGACCGGGCCGGTCACCCTACGGACGTGCCAGCAGGGTGCGAACTCCCTCCGAGGTGAGCGTCAGGCGGTGCTCCGAGCTGCCGTCGATGGTGAGCGACAGGTCGTCGGCCGGCCACTGAGCGGCGAGGGCGCCGAGCGGCACCATCCGGTAGCGGGAGACGAACGGCAGCAGCCCGGCCATCTCCACCTCGGAGGTGAACACGGGCACCACCGGTTCGCCACCGGGCTGCTCCAGCACCGGCAGCGCCACCGCCGAGGGGTTGGCGGCGTCGGCATCGTTCGCGTCATCGGGCACGGGGATGAGCACGTCGCTGTCGGCGAGCGCGTTCAGAGCCGCCGCGTCCTCGGTGTTCTCGGCGAGGACGTCCAGAGCCCGCTGGGCGGGCGTGGGCGTGGGGTTGTTTGCGGGTGTCTCCATGGCAGATTCCCTGGTAGCGGCGGTCTTGCGGCCCACCCGGGACATGATCCGCCCCGGGCGCGGTCCTGCTCGCGTACCCGATCGTGGACGGGGCAATCCTGGTGGATCACTGAGGTTCACGGGATCAGTGGGATGTGGCCGGAGGGCAGGCCGAGGCGGTCGCAGCCGACTCGCCTGGCCAGGGGCTCGGCCATGCTGGGGCCGATGTGCGTCCAGTAGGTGGCGGCGTCCCGGAAGTAGCGCTGCATCCGCTCGCCGTCCCGGGCGTGCCGGGAGCCTGCCGTGCGGAAGAGGGTGCCCTGGAGGACGTCCCAGGCCATGCGCCCGGCGTGCAGGAACATCAGCGCGAGGCGGTTGTCCTCGGCGGTGGTGAAGGGGGCCTCGCCGGAGACGTTGCGGCGGCAGGTCTCCATCCACTCCTGGGCCGTCTGCTGGAGCGCGGCGTGCGCGGTGTGGATGATGCCCAGGGCTTCGCCGAGGTTGCGCTGGTAGTCGTGCAGCTCGGCGCGGGTGCGGTCGGGTTCCAGGGTGAGCGGGCGGGTGGCGAGGATCCGGGCGTACTCGTCGGCGGCGGCGTACGCGGTGCCGGTCATGATGGCGGCGAGTTCGCCGTGGAAGAAGCTCGGTGCCCGCCCGGCGTACATGGGGTTGCCGTGCAGTTCCGAGCCGGGGCTGCCGCCCTCGACGGGCAGGTCGAGCAGGCCGGCCCCGACCATGTGGTGGGCGGGGATGCGGGCCTGTGCCATGCGGATGCTGTTGGATCCGCTGCCGCGCAGGCCGAGGACGCCGTGCCAGTCGTCGAGCACCGTCCAGACCTCGCGGGGTGCGCAGAACAGCACGAGCGGGCCCGGGGCGTCGCCGGGCTTCTCGGGGGCGCGCAGGGTCTGGCCGACGTAGTGCGTGGAGTAGGGGGCGCCGGAGGAGTACGGCCAGGTGCCGTCGAGGATCACGTGGTCGCCGTCGGGCTGTGCGACGCCGACCGGTGCGAGGGTGGACGCGGCGCGGAACTCCCCGTCCGCGCCGAAGATCTCGTCCTGCGCGCGTTCCCCGAAGGCCGACGCGACCTGCAGGACATGGGCGGCGGTGAGGGACAGCGCCCAGCCGCTGGAGGGACAGCCGCGCGCGACCTCGGTGACCACGCGGTAGAAGACGGGCAGACCGAACTCGTACCCGCCGTAGCGGCGCGGCTGCAGCGCCCGGTAGAACCCGGCCCGTAAGAAGTCCTCGTGGGTGGTCTGCGGGTAGTGCGTCAACCGCTCGGTCTCCGCCTGTCGTTCGATCAGCGCGGGCCGCAACGCGATGGCTCGTTCGACGAGTTCGGCTTCGGTCAGTCCGGGTTCGGGCGGGGCGATCACGGGTGTCACGGGTGTCTCCTGACGTGTGGGGGACGTCGGTTCGTGACCGGTACGTGCCCGTGTCCTTGAAGCCGGAACCTGGTCGACCACGCCGAGGAGTCAGAGGCTCAACGGGCGTGATGTGTGAGACCGCCGGGGCTACGGCATAGGCTGCGTAGATCATCGTGGAAGGGGGACGTTCATGTCCGGTCCAGTCGTACTGGAGGTGGCGCAGTGGCAGGGGTCGGGTGCTTCCACGGCCCGTCGGTTGCCCAGTGGTGCCGCCTGGCTGGCTGAGCTGATACCCGCAGGTCGGCGGCGTACGGTCACACTCGACAACTGCCTCGGCAACGCGCGGGGCGGCGTACGGAACGCCGATGTGCTGGAGCGCCATCTGCTGGCGGTGCGCGCGGCATTGGCTGACGTTCCGCCGGGCGAAGGGCCAGTGATCATCGGCGGCGACTGCGGGGTCGACCTCGCCCCGATCGAGGCCGCGCTCTCCGCGTTCGGGGACCGGCTGGCCCTGGTGTGGTTCGACGCGCACGCAGACCTCAACAGTCCGGAGTCGTCGCCTTCCGGAGCCTTCCACGGCATGGTGCTGCGCGCCCTCATCGGCGACGGGCCGGAGGGCCTGCGGCCCACGCGGAGCCTGTCGGCCGACCGTGTGGTGCTGGCGGGCGCGCGGTCACTGGACCCGGGTGAACAGGACCTTGTCGAGAGTCGCGGCATACGGCACCTCGGCGTCGAGCAGCTCACAGAACCAGGGCCGCTCCTGGCCGCGGTGCGCGCCACCGGCGCCGAGGCGGTGTACCTCCACATCGACCTCGACGTCCTGGACCCGCGGGTGTTCCCTGCCGTCGGCACACCCGAGCCCGGCGGACTCGGTGTGGAGGACCTGGTCGTAGCTGTGCGGGCGCTGACGGAAGAGTTCACCCTCGCCGGCCTCGCGCTCACCGAGTACGAACGGACGGAAGCCGGCGGCGAGGAGGAGGCGGTACTGCGGCGGATCGTCGACGGACTGTTCGGGCCCGACCGACACTGATCAGCGCCTCTGCCGGCGCTCTCCCCCACCAGCGCGGTTCGGGGGCGCACGCCTACCGTGGCAGTGAGCGGGCAGGCCCGAGGACCCGGCAGGGCAGACCGTGCTCACGCACCGCACCGCTCCCGTCCGGCTCCACCCGAAACACCCCTGCTCCCGGATCCCGGGTGACGGCCTCCGCCGGCACACCCTCCGTGAAGAGCACGGGGAGGTACGTCAGCGGCCCGAAGGAGTCGGTGTGCGAGCCCTCGGCACCGGCGCTGATGCCGCACAGTAGCGTGCCCTGCTCGTACGCCTCCCGCAGCAGCCGGTCCACGCCGTGGGTGCGCCAGACCGCGAGGAGGTTGGCCGTGTTGCCGCCGCCCACGTACACGACGTCCTGGGCGAGCAGGAAGGAGCGCAGGGCGTCGTCGTCCAGCTCCCGGCGGAACAGGTGCAGGACGGAGGGTTCCAGTCAGGGCGTGACCGGAACGCCGTGCGGAACTGTTCTACGTATGCCGGTGCGTCTCCGCTGGCGGTGGGCACGAAGCACACCTTGGGGCGGGACACGCGTGCCTGGGCCAGCATCCAGTCGTCCAGCAGGCCGTCGTCGTCGGTGGAGAAGCCGCCGCCGAGGAGGGCGAGACGCTGTGCGGGTGCCAGGGCCATAGCGGGGCCTTTTTGGATGGGGCGTGCGCGCGGGTCAGGCCGTGGGGCCGCTGCGCAGCGCGGCCAGCACTCCCCGGGCGCGAGTGCCGTCCGCCAGTTGCCAGGAGCCCGTGACGTGGCCGGTCGTTCCCTGCCCGGGAGTCGACGGACCGTCCGGGGCGGGTCGGAGGACCCGGTGCATGTGGATCGTCGCGCCGTGCGGTGTGGTCAGCCGGGTGCCGTCCCGGTCGTCGGTGGCGGTGAAGTCCGTGGGGAGAGGCCCTTCGCCGATGTACGAGGCGGTGACCTCGCGGTCGGGGACGTCGCTGATGTTCTGGTCCTGGGCCTGCGCCCGCCCCTCGATCAAGGCCGACAACTGGGCGAGCATCACGGGGTCGTGACAGCCGTCGTAGGCCCAGCGCCGCCCGAGCACGCCGTGCTCCATGGTGCCGACGAGGGCATGCTCCGCCCCCTCCAGCGGGGCACCGCGATAGGTGAGCGGCACCAGATAGGTGGTCGGGTGAGGGCCGCCGGTGTCGGTGACGACGAGGAACTCGACCCCGACCTCGCCTCGCGGATCGTCCAGCCGGAACCCGCCGGCCTTGACCAGCTTCGGTTCGGTCACGCCACCGCGATACCAGGGACGGGAGGGCAGCCAGGAGGTGAGGAGTTCCAGCTTGGTCGGTGTCAGCGTGGTGTGGTGGATGACGGCCATGCCGATCCCCTCCCCTTGGGTCGATGCGAGCCGTGAGAACACGCAGCATACGTTCGTGGAGATCAAGGGATGTTGACGCGCGGTATGTTACCGGTAACATCAGTCCGCGTGACCGACCAGCCGACCGCACAGCTCGACTCCCGCCCCTCCCCCGCTTCGTCCTCCCCGGTCTTCAGCAGGGCCGCCGTCGTGGCGTCCTGTGTCGGCTTTGTGCTCATCGGTGCGTTGCAGGCCCTGTACGGGCCCGCGATCCCGGCCTTCCGTGCGGAGTTCGGGCTGTCTCCCTCCGCCGCGGGGCTGGGGCTGAGCGCCCACTTCGTCGGCGGTGTGGCCGGTGTGCTGCTGTTCGACCGGCTCTACGGCCGGGTCGGCAACCGGCACATCCTCGGCAGCTCCTATCTGCTGATGGCCGTCGGCGCTGCGGGCTTCGCGCTGGCGCCCGACTGGCCCACCGCCCTCGCGGCGGCCCTGCTCGCGGGGCTCGGTTTCGGTGGCATCGACTACGGCCTCAACCAGCTCTTCGCCGTGGGCTTCGGCCACCGTTCGACCGCGATGCTGAACATCCTCAACGCCCATTTCGGCATCGGCGCCATCCTCGGCCCCGCCCTGATCGGCGTGGTCGGCTCGGAGCACTACCCGGCCGTCTTCCTCTGCTTCGCCCTCGCCAATCTGCCCTTGCTGCTGTGCCTGAGGGGAGTTCGGAACGACGTGCCCCTGCCGGGCGGGGCCGAGGACGGACGTGGACAGGTGCTGAGCCGCAGCCTCGGCTCCGTGCTCGCCGTCTTCGTCGCGCTCTACGTCCTGCACGTCGCCGTCGAGGCCGGTGTCGGCGGCTGGGAGCCCACGCATCTGGAGACCGTCGGCTACGGCGCGGGCGTCGCGGCCACGGCCACCTCGGTGTACTGGCTGATGATGACCGTCGGGCGCTTCCTGGTCGCCCCGCTCGCGCTGCGGTTCTCCGCCCAGGCCATCATCACCGTCTCGTGCGCGGGCATGACGGTGTGTCTGCTGGCCGCGTCCGTGCCCGCGCTGGCTCCGTACGCGTACGCCGGTGTCGGTCTGTTCATCGCGCCGATCTTCCCCACCGGGCTGCCCTGGCTGAACCGGTCCGCGCCGCGCGCCCGGCGGGCCGGTGCCGTGGTCATCGCGGCCTCCATGGTCGGCGGTGTCGCCGCCGGGCCGGCGCTGGGCAAGGCCATCGAGTGGTCCGGGATCCGCGCGGTGCCGCTCCTGCTGTGCGGTGTCTCGGCGCTGTGCCTGGCCGCCACGCTCTGGCTGATCCGCGCCACCCGTTCCCGCTGACTGCCCCTGCCTCGAATACCTCGAAGGGAAGCCTCCGCATGCCCGCTCTGACGACGACGTCCGACGGATTCCTGCTGCACGGCGAGCCGTTCCGGATCCTCTCCGGCGCGCTGCACTACTTCCGGGTCCACCCCGACCTGTGGGCCGACCGGTTGCGCAAGGCCCGTCTGATGGGCCTCAACACGGTGGAGACGTACCTGCCGTGGAACCACCACCAGCCGGATCCCGACGGGCCCCTCGTGCTCGACGGTTTCCTCGACCTGCCCCGGTTCCTCCGGCTCGCCCAGGACGAGGGGCTGCGCGTGCTGCTGCGTCCCGGTCCGTTCATCTGCGCCGAGTGGGACGGAGGCGGCCTGCCCGACTGGCTGACCTCGGACCCGGACATCCGGCTGCGGACCAGCGATCCGCGCTTCACCGGGGCCGTCGACCGCTACCTCGACTTGCTGCTGCCCGCCCTCCGCCCGCACATGGCCGCGGCGGACGGTCCCGTCATAGCGGTGCAGGTGGAGAACGAGTACGGGGCCTACGGCGACGACAGCACGTATCTGAAGCACCTGACCGACGCGTTCCGTTCCCGGGGCGTCGAGGAGCTGCTGTTCACCTGCGACCAGGCCGACCCGGAACATCTGGCCGCCGGAAGCGTGCCGGGCGTCCTGGCGGCGAGCACCTTCGGCAGCCGCGTCGAGCAGTGCCTCGGGCGGCTGCGCGAGCACCGGAGCGAAGGGCCCCTGTTCTGCGCGGAGTTCTGGATCGGCTGGTTCGACCACTGGGGCGGTCCGCACCATGTGCGGGACGCGGCCGACGCCGCCGCGGACCTGGACCGGCTGCTGTCCGCCGGGGCGTCCGTCAACATCTACATGTTCCACGGCGGCACCAACTTCGGCTTCGCGAACGGCGCCAACCACAAGCACGCCTACACACCGACCGTCACGTCGTACGACTACGACGCCGCGCTCACCGAGTGCGGCGACCCGGGGCCGAAGTACCACGCCTTCCGCGAGGTCATCGCCCGCCATGCCGGCGTTCCCGACGAGCCTGCCCCGGCGCCTGGACCGAAACTTCCGCCCACCGATGTGGAGTTGGACGGCCGGGCACCCCTGCTTCCGCTCGCCGGCACGCTCGCCGCACCCGTGCACGCCGACGACCCTGTGACCATGGACGAGCTCGGGCAGCGCACCGGCTACGCGCTCTACCGCACCGCCCTTCCCGCTGCCGGTGACGGCCTGCTGCACTTCTCCGGCGGTGTCGGCGACCGCGCCCAGGTCTTCGTCGACGGCGCCCCGGCCGGTGTGCTGGAGCGCGAACGCCACGACGAGACCTTGCCCGTGCGCGTCCCACGCTCCGGCGCGATGCTGGAGGTCCTCGTCGAGAACATGGGCGGCGTCAACTACGGGCCCCGTATCGGTGCGCCCAAGGGACTGCTCGGGCCCGTCTCCTGCAACGGCACCGTCCTGCGGGGCTGGGACTGCCGCCCGCTGCCACTGGACGGCGTGGACGGGCTGCCGTTCGTACCGGCCGAGGGGGCCGCGGTCACCGTGCCGGCCTTCCACCGCGGCACCTTCGAGGTGGCCACGCCCGCCGATGCCTTCCTCTCCCTGCCCGGCTGGACAAAGGGCCAGGCGTGGGTCAACGGCTTCCACCTGGGCCGCTACTGGAACCGGGGCCCGCAGCACACCCTGTACCTCCCCGCCCCCGTGCTGCGGCCGGGCGCCAACGAGCTGGTCCTGCTGGAGCTGCACGGCACCACCGCCACCCGCGCCCAGCTCACCGACACCCCCGACCTCGGCCCGGAGAACACCTGGTGACCCCGCGCCGACTGCGCGTTCCCACGCCCTCCGCTCCCCCGCTCACCGGCCATCTGCCCTTGGCCGACGCGCCGGGCGTGCCCGACCCGGTCGAAGTGACCAGCCGCTGGCTCACCCGTGGCGGCCGCCCCTGGTTCCCGGTCTCCGGCGAGTTCCACTACTCCCGCTACCCGAACGGGGAGTGGGAGGAGGAGCTGCTGAAGATGAAGGCGGGCGGGGTGACCGCCGTCGCCTCCTACGTCATCTGGATCCACCACGAGGAGATCGAGGGCCGGGTCCGCTTCGACGGCGACCGCGACCTCCGGCGCTTCGCCGGGCTGTGCGCCCGCCACGGCCTGGACTTCGTCCCGCGCATCGGCCCCTGGTCACACGCGGAGGTGCGCAACGGTGGCCTGCCCGACTGGCTGCTCGCCCGCGCCTGCACGCCGCGTACCGACGACCCGGCCTATCTGGAGCCCGTACGCACCTGGTTCACGGCCGTCGCGGAGCAACTGCGCGGCCTGGACCGGGCACACGGCGGTCCGATCGTCGCGATCCAGATCGAGAACGAGCTCTACGACCGGCCCGGCCACCTGCGCACGCTCAAGCGCCTGGCCCAGGAGGCCGGGCTGAGCGCACCGCTGTGGACGTCGACCGCCTGGGGCGGGGTGCAGCTCCCGGGCGAGGAGCTGCTTCCGCTGTACGGCGGCTATCCCGAGGCGTTCTGGACGGAGGCGCAGGGCGGCTGGCCCGACACCTGCCGCAAGCACTTCTTCTTCACGCACGAGCGCGACGACGAGGGCATCGGCGCCGACCTGCGGCCCACGACCGTGCGCGGCGCCGACCCGGCCCCGACGGACCGGTTCCCCTGGGCCACCTGCGAGTTGGGCGGGGGCATGGCGGTGGCCTATCACCGGCGGCCCCGCGTGGAGGCCGCCGATGTGGGCGCGCTCGGGCTGACCAAGATCGGCTGCGGTTCGGTGTGGCAGGGCTACTACATGTTCCACGGCGGCACGAACCCGCCGGGAGAGCTGACCACCCTTCAGGAGTCGCACGCCACCGGCTACCCCAACGACCTGCCGGTCCTGAGCTACGACTTCCAGGCCCCGCTCGGCGAGTACGGCCAGGTGCGGCCCTCGTACCACGAACTGCGGCTCCAGCACCTGCTGCTGGCCGCTTTCGGGCACCGGATCGCGCCCATGGAGTCCGTGCTGCCCGAGCGGCTGCCGGCCGGGCAGCACGATCGTGACACCCTGCGCTGGGCCGTCCGCACCGACGGCACCTCGGGCTTCCTGTTCGTGACCAACCACCAGCCGCACGAGCCGCTGCCGGACCACCCGGACACGACGTTCAGGGTCGACTTCCCGAACGCGCCTTCGCTGACACTGCCGAGCGTTCCCGTCACGGTGCCCTCCGGCGCCTCCTTCTGCTGGCCGCTGCGGCTGGACGTGGCCGGGCTGCGGCTGGAGTGGGCCACGGCGCAGCCGGTGTGCACGATCGAGGCGGACGGCCGTACGGTGCTGGTGCTGGCCGCGACCGACGGCATCGCGCCCGAACTCGCCCTGGACGCGGACACGGTGACGGCCGTCGCCGTGCCGTCCGGGGACGGGGAGGTCACGCCCGTCGACGGCCGGGTCCTGGTCACCGGTCTGCGGCCGGGCACCGGAGCCCTGGTCGAGGTGGACGCGGCCGACGGTTCCCGCGTCGGCCTGCTGGTCCTGGACGCGGCGACGGCCCGCACGGCCTACCGGGGTGTCGCTTGGGGAGCCGAGCGGCTGGTGCTCTGCGGGGACGGGGTCGTCTTCGACGGTGACGAGGTACGGCTGCACACCCCGGCCGCGGAGCCGTCGTTCGCGGTGCTGCCCGCGCCCGATCCCGCCCTGGTGGTGGAGGGGAAACCGTTGCGGGAGGAGGCGGACGGTGTGTGCACGCGTTACACCGTCGAGGCCGGTGCCGTCGGCGACACCGCCGCGCACGTCACCCTGGTCAGGCCCGCCGGTCCGGCCCCGGAGCCCGTGACCGGCGTGCAGGGCCGGGCGAGCATGCCCGCCGCCACGTACGTGGACACCGTGGCCGCCGAGTACCGGATCGACGTACCGGAGGAACTGCTGCGGGCGCCGGCCGGTGTGCTGCTGCGGCTGCACTGGACCGGTGATCTGGCACGGGCCTACGCGGGGGACGTCCTGGTCGCGGACCAGTTCTACTCGGGGCGGGTCTGGGACATCGGCCTGGACCGGTTGCCCGCCGAGGTGTTGCGTGCTCGGGGGCTGCGGCTGAAGGTGCTGCCGCTGGCGGTGGACGCGCCGGTGCATGTGCCGGGGCAGGTGGGTGATGCCTGGCGGGCGGCCGGGGTGGGGCATGCGGAGTGGGTGGTCACGCGCGTGTGGGCGGTCCGGACCGGCTGAGGCCCTTGGGTGCACCGCGCGGCCTATGCTGTGCTCCTGCCGGGCGGGTTCAGGACCGCCGTATCCGACGTCGAGGAAATCACCCGCCATGACACCGAGCGCCACCGACGGCCCGGTTCCCAAGGGCCGCAGCCGGCGCAACTTCGCGGGGACGCGGCCGGTGATGGCAGACGTGGCCCGGCTGGCCGGCGTCTCCAAGCAGACCGTCTCCCGGGTGCTCAACGACCACCCGGCCGTCCGCCCCGAGACGCGCGAGGCGGTCCTGGAGGCCATGCGCACGCTCGGCTACCGGCCCAGCCGCAGCGCGCGGTCCCTGGCCAGCGGCAGGACGCGGATGCTCGGAGTGATCTCCTTCGACGCCGCACGGTACGGGCCGGCCTCCATCCTGACCGCGATCAACACCGCGGCCCAGGAGGCCGGTTACCTCGTCAGCTCCATCGCGCTGGACACGGCCGACCAAGGGACCGTCGTCGAGGCCGTGAACCGGCTGTCGGCCGAGGGCGCGGACGGCGTCATCGCGATCGCCCCGCAGCAGTGGGTGGGCCGCGCGCTGGCGGAGACCGACCTCGGCACTCCGCTGGTGGTGCTGGAGAGCGCCCTCGACGACAGCACTCCCCTGGTCACGGGTGATTCCCGCACCGGCGCCCGCAAGGCCACCGAGCATCTCCTCGGCCTGGGGCACGCCACCGTCTGGCACATCGCGGGCCCGACCGGCTGGACCTCGGCCGATCACCGGCTGGCGAGCTGGCAGGCGACGCTCCAGGCGGCCGGCGCCGACGTCCCGGCACCCCTCGTCGGGGACTGGGGCGCCGACTCCGGTTACGAGCTGGGCCGTCGGCTGGCCCGGCGCCCGGAGGTGACGGCGGTGTTCGCCTCCAACGACCAGATGGCGCTGGGCCTGCTGCACGCCCTGCACGAATCCGGGCGGTCCGTCCCCGGGGAGTTCAGTGTCGTCGGCTACGACGACATCCCCGAGGCCGCGCATCTGCTGCCCCCGCTGACCACCGTCCGCACCGACTTCGCCGAGATCGGCACGCGTTCCCTGCGCCTTCTCCTGGACCGCATCGACGGCCCGGGCGAGCGGCCCCGCGTGGACAGCCTCGTCCCCGTCGACCTCGTGGTGCGCGCGAGCAGCGGTCCGCCGCCGGTGCGCTGACGGGCTCAGGCACTCCCTTCGGCGGCGGCCTTCTGCCAGGCCGACTCCCTCAGCAGCCGCAGGCCGTTCAGTCCGACGAGGACCGTGGAGCCCTCGTGGCCCGCCACACCCAGGGGCAGCGGCAGGTCGCCGGCCAGGTCCCAGACGACGAGGCCGGCGATGAACACCCCGGCGATCACGAGGTTCTGGACGACCAGCCCGCGGGCGCGGCGGGAGAGGGCGACGGTGGCGGGGACGGCGGCGAGTTCGTCGCGCACGATCACGGCGTCGGCGGTCTCCAGGGCGAGGTCGGAGCCCGCCCGGCCCATGGCGACCCCGGTGTGGGCGGCGGCCAGGGCGGGCGCGTCGTTGACGCCGTCCCCGACGACCAGCACCTTGCGGCCCGCGCTCTCCATCTCCTGGACGGCGGCCAGCTTGTCCTGCGGCAGCAGCCCGGCGCGCACGTCGTCGATGCCGGTCTCGGCGGCGAGGTGCGCCGCAGCCCGGGGGTTGTCGCCGGTGAGGAGTGTGGGGGCGGTGCCGGTGAGCGTGGTGAGGGCGGCGACCGTGGCGGCGGCGTCCGGGCGTGGCCGGTCGGCGATGCCGAGCAGTCCGGCGGGGGCGCCGTCGACGACGACCAGGACGGCGGTACGGCCGGACTCCTCCAGTTCCGCGACCCTTTCGAAGGCGTCGTCCGTCAGCCGGGCCGGGGCACCCACCGCGACCGCACGGCCTTCGACGACGGCGGTCACTCCCACGCCGGGCGCGGAGGCGAAGTCCTTCGCTTCGGGCAGGTCGAGGCCGCGCTCACGGGCCGCGTCGACGACCGCCCGGGCCAGCGGATGCTCGCTGGGCCGCTCGGCGGCCGCCGCCAGGGTCAGCAACTCGCCCTCGTCCAAGCCGGAGCCCGGCAGCGGCCGGACGTCGGTGACGCGCGGGCTGCCTTCGGTCAGGGTGCCGGTCTTGTCCAGTGCGACCGCGTCCACCTGGCCGAGCCGCTCCATCACCACGGCCGACTTCACCAGAACACCGTGCCGCCCGGCGTTGGCGATGGCCGACAGCAGGGGCGGCATGGTGGCCAGCACGACCGCGCACGGCGAGGCCACGATCATGAACGTCATGGCGCGCAGCAGCGAGTCGGTGAGCCGCACGCCCAAGGCGAGCGGCACCACGAAGAAGGCCCCGGTCGCG
>NZ_JBHUQX010000115.1:0-22580 GCF_042674225.1 Streptomyces sp. NPDC056948 | reverse complement strand
CTCGCGCTCCTCGGCGTCACCCCTTGCCGCCGGCGCGATCCGTGAAAGTCATCCAGTGGTTCAGCCTTCGGGCGCGTTCCTCGCAACGGCCACAAGCCCTGATGCCCATCGTCCTGGTCGCATGTTTCACCGCGTCGCCGAGGCCGATCTCGCCGTCGACGAAGCCGGGGAGCCTCATCCGGTGGGCGGGCTTGTGGACGTGGTCCGGCTGCCGGGTCCGGTGTCGCGGTTGTCTCACGACCCACCACCCCTTCCGGGCTTCAGGACAGCTGGTCCGAGGCGAGCACTTCCCCCCAGCGCCTTCTTCCGTCCCCCTGATCCATCCTCCTCTCCCACCCCGCCATCCGCATGTCGGCCCAGGAGCAACAACGGGCCTGCGGCAGGTCACCGCCCTATCATGGGTGCGGCGGTGTAATTGAGACCCTGGTCTCGCGAACAACGCGCAGGGACGGCAGATGACTCCCTCCCTCTCACTTCCACGGCAGTCCAGCTTGCGGCTCCTCGGCCAGTTCCGCCTGGAGTTCCACGGCGAGCCCCTTCCACTGTGTGGCAACGCTCAGCGCCTCCTTGCCCTCGTCGGGCTCCGGCGGCGTGTCTGCCGCTCTTGCGTCGCACAGACCATGTGGCCGGACGCGACTGAGGCCCACGCCCGGGGGAGCTTGCGGACGGCCCTATGGAAGCTAGGCAGTGACGGTCACGAACTCGTCCGCTGTACGCAGGAGTCGCTTGCCCTGGCTCGCGACGTGAGTGTGGACGCTCGCACCCTTGCCCGGACCGCACGGGACGTCGCCCGCGGCTGCGGCCCCCTCCATGCCGATCCCCTGATGATGGGGCTCCTCGACCGGGGCGACCTGCTGCCCGACTGGGACGAGGACTGGGTCGTCCTTGAACGGGAATGGCTGCGCCGACTGCGCCTGCAAGCGCTCGACACCTTGGCGGAGCGGCTCACACGGCAGGGCCGGCCCGCCCTCGCGCTGGAGGCCGCACTGGCAAGCATCCGCGTCGAGCCGCTCCGCGAGGACCCGCACCGGGCCGTGATCTCGGCGCATCTCGCCGAGGGCAATGTGATTGAAGCACTCCGGCACTACGAGGCCTTCCGGCACTTGTTGCGCACAGAACTCGGGACCGAGCCATCCCGTCAGTTCACGCGGATGATCTCTGTGGGACGGCGATGACGCCGGGGTGACGGCACAGATCGACGATCAACAGCTTGACACCACTCGAGGGCTTGAACAGGGAGCGCTCTGCCAGGTGACGGCGCGAGTGCCGCAGGGGCATACCGGAAATCCGAGCCGGCCTAAGGCCTGGTCGGTCGGGCGACGACCAACTCGGAGTCCGGGTCGTGGTCGATCTGCGGAGGGTCGGCGACGATCATGGTGGCTCGGGCCCACGGCTGTTCTCGCAACATGAACGGCACTTCCTCCAGCAGCCAGTTCGCCACGTGCTCCAGTTGCTCGGGGGAGTCACCGTCGCGGACGGCCACCAAGCGCTCTTGCTCATCGAGGTCACCCTGGATCCACACCGAGGCGTCCAGCCACGGGGCAAGCTCTTCGCGGATGATGCCGGTGCCCTCGACCCAGATGAAGTCGGCACCGGCGGGGATGGTGATGGATCCGGGCCGTTCGTGGGTGATCCAGGCATCGGGACGGAAGTCCACCGCCTCACCCCGGCGCAGGGGCCGCAGGACGTTCTCGACGAGCACGGCGCCCCAGTCGAAGTAGGCGTGGTTCCAGGCGACGTCGTCGGTATGCATGATCGCGGAGTGGGGCACCACCTTGCGCAGCCGCTCGGCCAGGGTGGTCTTGCCGGCACCGCCCCGGCCGTCGATCCCGATCACCCGCGGACGTCCGGCTACGCCCGGTGATGCGTCGCGCAGCTGCCGGACGGCGTCGAGCACGGTCACCACCCGCCAGCCAACGGCCTCGGTCTCGCCTGGATGCAGCCGCATCGACAACCTGTCTGTGGAGGTGAGGACACACGCCCGTCCTGCCCGGACGGGCCGCCGGTCGCCTGACCCTATTCGACGTCCCGCTACGGCACCGGCCCGGAGGACCGAAGGCACCACGATCGACTCGGCAGGCCTGCACCAAACCAGGCGCAGCATCCAGTCGAACTCCACCCACCCTGCGGACCCCGAGCCGCGCGGCTGTCCGCTCCGGTCCGAGCGAGGTGCCGGCGGCGACTGATTCCCCGCACGCAGCCGGAAAAATCCTCTGAGGGCGCCTCACACCTCGCGAGACGGGTATAACTGGGCGGCACCGGCTGCGTGGAGTCACGAGGGGGTTACCCATGGCGGCGATCGTGGTGGTGCACGGCGTGGGTCGGCAGTATCTGTCCGCGGGCGACAACCACGAGGTGTTGTCCCAGGCGGTGCTGACCGGCCTGGAGACCGCCGGTGTCACCTGGTTGCGTCCCGACGACATAGCGGCTCCGCACTACGGTCACTGGTTCCTTCCGCGAGATGCGGAGCCGGCCAAGGGCGCGGAAGCGGGACTGACTCACGGCGACCTCGACCCCTGGGAGGCGGAGGTCCTCCGGCTCTACTGGGCCGAGGCCGCCCGGCTCGACCCGGACCGTGTCCCGCCCCCCGACGCACCCGGTGACACCAAGGCTCCCGTACATCCCTACCTCCAGTTTCTCGGCTATGCCCTGAACCGTGCGCCGTTCATGGGGCGCGGTGGTATGGGCTTCCTCCGCGGAGATCTCCGGCAGGCCCGCCTGTACCTGCGGGAACGAGCGGTGCACCGCTGCGTGCAGCAGGAGATCGAGGGAGCCATCGGGGACGACACGCGTGTCCTGGTCGGTCACTCCCTCGGCTCGGTGATCGCGTACGAGGCCCTGTGCGCCCACCCCGAGTGGCCCGTGCGCACCCTGGTCACGATCGGCTCCCCGCTCGGTGTTCCGACCTTCTTCCAGCAACTGGTGCCGAAGCCGAAGGACGGTCGCGGCGCATGGCCGGGGTCCGTCACCCACTGGTCCAACCTCTGCGACAAACACGACTTCGTCGCGCTGCGCAAGCGGCTGGGGGACCTGTTCGACGACGCCACCCGGTCCATCGACGACGTCTCCATCGACAACGGTTGGAAGGTCCACGCCATCGAGCGGCATCTGGCCAACCGGCACACCGCAGTCGCCATCGCCGCCGGACTCACCCGGTGAGGGGAAACGACGCATGGCCCGCACAGAACTCGGACGGGGGAGCCCTCATGATCCGGCGGCGCCTGATCGTGGCCGGCACGGGCCGCTACGAACACCTGAACGACCTGCTGACCGTACCCAAGGAACTCGACAAGGTGGCCCGGCTGTTCCAGGACCGGGGCTACCAACTGGACGAGCGCATCGAGGATCCGACGGCCTCGGACCTCAAGGACCGGCTGCTCACCTGGAGCCGTCACGACGACCTCAGCGATGACGCCGTCGTCTTCTACTACACGGGTCACGGGCACTACAACGGGGGCGACGGCCGTCACTATGTGCTGTGCCGGGACAGCCACCCCGCGAATCCGCTGCTGACGGCCCACGCCACGGCGGACATCGCGCAGTTCGTCCTCGATTCCCGCCCGGGAAAGTTGCTGCTCGTCATCGACACCTGCTACGCCGGACAGGGCGCCGACGCCGCCGACGCGGTGGCCGACGCACTGCTCGAGGCCCGCCGCCATGAGGCTTCGCAAGACGGCGGGCACCTCACCGATTTCGTGGTGATCGCGGTCGCGAGGCCCTATGAGAAGGCCCGTTCGATGGCCTTCGCCGACGCACTGGGTCTGGCGCTGAACCGGGTGTCGGTCTCCCGTCGGCAGCCCTGGCTGTGGACGGAGCAGGTCGTCCACACCATCAACGAGATCTTCGAGGAAAGCGGTGAGCACCAGCACGCACGGGCCCTGTTCCGCTCCGAGGCGTTCCCTTTCTTCGGCGGCAATCCCCGCTACCGTCCCGAGGTTCCGTCAGGTGAACTCGACCTTGCGGAACAGGAGGCGTTGCCCGGCCGGGAGCAGCAGCGCACACGCAGGGACGTGCGGACGCACTTCGCCCCGCGAGCCCGCGGTCTTGTGGACGAGAGCGACAGCGGGCGGGGCTCGTACTTCGTGGGCCGGAGAGAGCAGTTACAACAGCTCACCGACTGGCTGTGCGGTGCGGGCCCCGCGTCATGGGGGAGGGGCGTCGTCGTCACCGGTGGCTCAGGGGTGGGCAAATCGGCGTTGCTGGGACAGCTGTACCTGGGGATCGGTTCAGATTCCGCCGGTTCAGGGCTCGGCTTCCACGCGGTCATCCACGCGCGCCATCTCCTGCTGGACGAGCTGGTCGGCAGAATCGCCGAGGCCGCCGGCCTGACGGCGACCACGCCGGAGACCTTGCTCGCCGGGCTGGCCGAGCGGTCCGAACCGCTGCACGTGATCGTAGACGCGCTCGACGAGGCCGGCCCCGCAGCGGACGACGAAGAGGCCCGGTTGATCGCGGGCAAGCTGCTGCTGCCCCTGACCGGCATCCGCTCCGTACGTCTGATCGTGGGGGCACGGCCCCACGTCCTCGACGCCCTCGCCTCGGAGCTGAGCGTCCTCGACCTGGATCCGCTGCGGGCCGGCACGCGCGACGACATCGCCCACTACGCACAGCAGTTGCTGCTCGCCCCGAACGGTTCGGACAGCAGCGGACCCTATGAGGAACACGCCGCGACGGCCATCGCCGACGTGATCGCAGACCGAGCGGGGGGAAGCTTCCTCAACGCCCGGCTCGCCGCGCGTGAGCTGGGGCACCGCCCCCGGGCCATCGACACCGGGCTGCCGTACTGGCGGGAGCTGGTGCCCGAGCCCGGCGAGAGTCCCGGGCAGACGTTCCTGCGGACGGTGGACCGGCAATTGGGGGACGCGGCGGAACGCGGCCGCGTGCTGCTCACCGCCCTGGCCCTCGCCGAGGGAAGGGGCCTTCCCGCCAACAGCGTCTGGCTGGCGATCGCCTCAGCCGTGCGCTCCGTGACACGAGCATCGGACGCGGCACATGACAGCGACCCCGTCCTCGGCTGGGGGGACATCCGGTGGATCCTCACGGCTGCGGGGGCGCACATCGTCGAGGACCTCGACGACTGCGAGCAGGCCGTCTTCCGGCTCTATCACGAGTCCTACGCGGAGGCGCTGATCGCAGGCCTCGACCGGCGTGTCCGCTCTCAGGTGGCATGTGCACTGCTCGATCTCGTTCCACCCGGGACGGACGGCACCGGCCGGAACTGGGCATCCGCGCATCCGTACCTGCGGCGGCATCTCGCGGCCCACGCCGCCGATACCGACGTACTCGACGAACTCGCTGTGGACCCTGGGTATCTGCTGGCGGCCGAGCCGACCGGCCTGCACCATGTCCTCGACGAAGCCGGCTCCCCGTCGGCACGGGCTGCCGGCCGGGCCTTCGGCAGGTGCGCCGCGCTGCTCCACGCCACACGGGACACTCCGGCGTCGGCGGCGTATCTGCGGCTGGCCGCGCTCCAGGCGGACGCCCTGCCCCTGGCCGACATGGTGCGCCGGCAGTTCCCGGACCTTCCCTGGGACACCGCATGGGTCCGGGTGGCACCCGTCTCGTACACCACGGTCGGAACCTTCGACGACCGCGTGGTGGGCCTGGCGGTGACCGCGGCACATGGGGGGCACTCGCTCGTGACGGCGGAGGACACCGGCCGTGTGCGGTTGTGGAGCTGCGCCGACGGGGCATCTCTCGGCGAGCTGCCCATCCGGTTCGCCGACGTACGCGGCGTCCACGGCTCTGCCGGTGCGGACGCCATGACGGGCTGGGTGGCCCTGCGGACGGCGGAAGAGGACCGGAGCCGGATCTGGGTCTACGACGTCGGCGAGCGCCATGTGGTCGGCTGTACGCCGGTGGGGGACTGGGCGGACTGCGTGCTGCTGGACATCGGCGGCAAGTGCGTGGCCGTAGCGCTCGATCTCACCGGTGGTGTCACGGTCATGGAGATCGATACCCCGAGCCGAGTCCTCGCCACGGCCGGGAGCCGGGGATCCGTGCCGCACCGCAGACTGCGGTGGAAGGGAAGGACGGGCGCCCTGCTGGCGGCCGAGTTGGCAGGTGACCGCCTGGTCGTCGCGGTCGTCGCTCAGCACGCTGCACACCGCGGCATCCGGACGAGAGCTCGGCTGACCGTCTGGGAGATGTACCCGCGCGACGGCTGGAGCGTCCGCGCCGTCGGCCGGCGCAGGCTGAGCGGCCGGACGGTGTGCGCCCTGACCGTGCACGACCGCGAGGTGTTCCTGGGGCTGGCCGACGGCCCGGGACGCGCCGCGACGAGATGCCGCAGTGGTCGGCTGGGTGGTCTGTCCGTACGCGAGTGGATGTGGCTCGGCGGACATGCCGGGGCCGCGAGCTCTGCCGTGTGCTTCGTGCCGGTGGAGGCGGCCGCCGGCGGCATGCTCTGTCTCTTCGCGCGCCCGGACGCCGTGGAAGCACGGGACGGCGACGGCAGGCTCGTCGGCCGCACCCCGACGGACGCGCCCGTATGGCGCCTGACGGTGACGGGCGCCGAAGGCGGCACGGCGCGGTTGCTGTCGCTGACCGAAGACGCCTACACGGCGAAGTCATGGCGCCTGAGGCTCGACGCCGACGCGCCGGAGGAGACCGAGCAGTCCGTCGGTACAGGCGACGGATGGGGGACCCAGGACGTCGAGGTCGGCGTGGGCGAGAACGGGCCCGTCGTCGTCACACGGGTCGGTGCCGCTCTCCTCATGCTGGACGGCACGACCGGCCGGCAACTGGCCTGCGTCAGCGACCCGGAACTCAGGCTGACCGTGACGGGCGGCACCGGTGCACCGGTGATCTACGACGACGGCGGGGCGGACGTGGTGATCTGGACGGAGACGGCCAGGACGCCGTGCAGCGCAGTGCTCGCGAAGGCGATCCCGCTGGCCGTGTGCCGACTTGGAGGCGTTCCCCACGTGGCTGTCGTCGACCACGAGTGGGGCCGCAACCGGATAGGGACACGATCCTTCACCGGGGACAGGGAGCGCGTACGGCACCTTCCCGTGCGCGATATGGACCGGATCCTCGTGGTGTGCGACGGCGACAGCGTCCTGGTGTCCTACGAGGCGAACGACCCGGTACCGCACGTGATCTCCGATATGCACTCGATGGATCCGCCCGACAAGGTGTTCGCCGTCGCGTCCTTTCCCGGAGGCGCCCATCCCGTGTACGACAGGCTCGACCACCACGACGCCGACGTGCCGCAGCACGCGATCGGCTTCTGGCCGGACGGCCCGGTGCTGTGTCTCGTCTCCGGCCCCGCGGAACTGACCATCCGTCGCCTTGCCCGCAGGGACACGGAGCCCGAGGTGATCCGCCGTCCGGACGGCAACGAGCTGAAGGGTCTGCTGGTGCAGACCCGGGGCGGACTCCCGACGATCCTCACCGCCACCTCCGACTGGAGCCTCACCCTGTTCCGCGCGGACACCGGTACGGTGCTGCACCGGATCGCGCTCGGCTGTGAGGTGCGGGGCATCGACTGGCTGGACGAGGAACGCCTCTGCGTGCACACCGCGACGGGCCTTCTGTGCCTGCGCCTCACCTACCCGCCCGATTGAGCCGTCGACGCAAGCGGGCGGCGTGGACGAACCGCCGGGTGCAAGCCTTCCACGGCCTCGAGCTTCCCTCGCCGCTTCACCGCGCCACGGTCGCGAGGACATCGTGGCCCAGCCGCTGCACGACGTCCGTGGCGAGCCGGTGCCGTACCAGCTTGCCGTCCCGGGTGGAGCGCACCAGGCCTGCGTCGCGCAAGGTCCGCAGGGCGCGGGAGACCTGCGGTTCGCTGGAGCCGAGCCGGGTGGCGAGCTCCGAGGTGGTGATGGGCTCGCCCAGCAGATGGCGGCACAGCTCCATCCGGGCGGGCGAGGTCAGCGCCATCAGCCGGTCGTGCAGATCCCGCAGGGTCAGCTCCCCGGCCGGGGTGGTGCCGCGCGCCGCGTACTGCACCACCACGCACGACGGATGCTCCCTCTTGACCGTCAGATGCGGCCACACCCGGGCGGACGGGACGAGGACGAGGGGCCGCGGCGCCACCCTCACCTCATCGATCTGCAGCTTGTCCAGCCGTACCCGTTCCCCTGGCCCGACCCGTGCCGCGGTCGGGAGCAACTCGGTGAGCACATCCGCGGGCGAGCGGACCGCCAGCCGGCGCCGTACCTCCCGGGCGTGGTCCTCCAGGAGCGGCCGCAGGGTGCGCCAGTCGTCGGCGAAGAACGCGGTGTCGGCGGCCCGCAGCACCGCCAGCAGCCGGTCCCGCAACTGAAGCGGTGTGGCCACCAGTTGGCGCGCCAGCTCACCGCGGGCATAGGAGCGACGCAGACAACGGCGTGTGTAGTCCTCGGCGGCGGCGGTTCCGGCCCGCAGCTCGTGAGTCGGCGGCACATCCTGCCCGGCGGAGCCGAGAATCCCGGGCGCCACCAGTTCGAGGAAGCCCTCGACGGGCAGTGCCGCGATCGCCGCGAGCTCCTCGTCCAGGCTCGCCGCGAGCGGCACCGTACGGGGAAAGAACAGGCGGCAGCGGAAGCGGGCCCACAGCGGAGCGAACACCGACAGCTCGTCGCGCAGTTCGTCTCCCGCCGCGGCGGCGCGAGCCGTCCAGCCGGCGGCCTCCGGGTGATGCTCGGGTTCGGCGAGCACATGCAGGCTCGCCATCAGTTCCGACAGCGCGGAGGACCCGGCCGCGACATCCGCGGGGCCGAGTCCTCCGAGGTCGAGGACGATGCTCACGGCGTCAGCGTACGGCCGGAATCACCGTACGGGCGCGCCCGGACCGAGCGGAATGCCCAGCAGGTACCAGGCGAAGAACAGCAGCACCCACACCACCAGCATGATCATGGCGACGGGCAGGGTGAAGGAGACCAGGGTGCCGATACCGGCCTTGCGGCGGAGGGTCTGCAGATAGCCGACACACAGCATGAACGAGGTGCTCATCGGGGTGATGGAGTTCGTGCAGGAGTCGGCGATGCGGTAGAGCGCCATGGTGGTGGCCGGATTGGTGCCGAGCAGCAGCAGCATCGGCACCAGCGCCGGGGCTACCAGAGTCCACAGGGCGGAGCCGGAGGTGATGAGGAGGTTCATCAGCGCGACCGCGACGATCAGCAGGGCGAACAGCACCAGCGTCGGCGCGCCCAGCCCCTTCAGGAAGTCCGCGCCCTCGACCGCGACGACCGTGGCGATGTTGGTCCACTTGAACAGGGCGAGGAACTGGGACACGGCGAAGAAGAGCACCAGCAGCGGCGCGATGGAGCGCACTCCGTCCGCCATGAACTCCGGTATCGCGCGGCTCCCCCTGATCCGCCCGGTGAGCCGCCCGTACACGGCGCCGACGAGCAGGAAGAAGACGGTGAGGAAGACGGCGATGGCGTTCATGAAGGTGGACTCCACGATCGCGCCTCCCTCGCCGCGCAGCGGTGACGAGGCGGGCAGCATCGCGAGCACGATCAGCGCGGCGTAGCCGAGCACGGCAAGGCCGGTCAGCTTCAGGGCCCGCCGCTCGGTGGCGTCGTCGACCTCGGCGGCCACCGTCTGCTGTGCCGCGGCGGCCTCCAGATCCGCGTCGGGGATCAGGTGATGCTCCCGCCTGGCGAGGATCTTGTCCACGACCAGGGCGATGGTGCCGGCCAGCACGAACGCCGAGACGGTGGTGAAATACATGTTGTCCGTCGCCCGGACCACCACGTCCTTGTCGACGAGCCGCGCGGCCTCGGTGGCCACGGAGGCGAACAGCGCGTCACCAGGGGCGATCAGCGGGTTGGCGTCGCCCGCGGCGTTGATGGAGACGAACGCGACGATCATGCCGAGCATGGGGGAGCGGCCCACGGCCCGGAAGGCCACCGCGCCGAGCGGGATGAGCACCACGTACGCGGAGTCGGACAGGAACTTCCCCAGCACACCGCCCAGAGCCACGCCCAGGACGACCGTACGCGGGGACAGGCCCGACAGCATGCGGCGGGCCAGCGCCTCGAAGAGCCCCGAACGCTCGGCGACCGCCACGCCCAGCATCACCATCAGCACGACGCCGAGCGGGCCGAAGGTCACGAAGGACTCCTCGGCGCCGGTGAGCAGGTCCCGTACGGCGTCCGCCGACAGGGCGCTGCGTACACCGACCAGGTCGCCCGAGGAAGGGTCCTCGACCCGCAGGCCGGAGACGTTCAGCACCCAGCTGACGACGGCGACGACCCCGCCCAGGATCCAGAACAGCCAGAACGGATGCGGTAGCGCGTTGCCCGCACGCTCGACCAGGTCGAGGATCCGAGAGCCACGGCCCCCCGACTCAGGCTCGTCGGCCTGCACCTCCTGGGTGCGGCTGTCGGGTGTGCTCATGGCGGCCTCCTGTGAGGGCGATGACGAGGATAAGAGGGCATTGCGCGGAAAGCGCCGCGGCAGTGCGAAAGGGGACCCGGAGCCGGCCACGATCCGCCGCGATGGGAACTCGGAGCGTTCCTGGGTTGGGCTGCACAGTAGGTCCCGTGTCCGGTCCCGTCACCGTCCCGCGGAACACTTGACCTGATGACGTCAAGTGATCGCCATGGCCTGGTCGGCTGCATAGCGTCACGGGAGTGACCTCGTACGACACCCCCCACACCTGTCGGCCCGAACCCCTCCAGGGCGGTGCCCTGTGGCGCCGCACCCTGCGGATCCCCATGCGGGACGGCATCCGCCTCGCCGCCGACCTGTACTCCGCCTCACCCGAGCCGGAGGCGACCGCGCTGCCCGTGCTCCTTGAGCGCACCCCGTACGGCCGGCGCGCGCGGCGCGGTTCGGACCAGGACCGCGGCGACGCCCCGGTCCCGCGGCCCGAGGACATCGCCCGGCACTTCACCGAAGCCCGCTACCACGTCGTACGGCAGGACTGCCGGGGCCGCGGCGACTCCGGGGGAACGTTCGTGAAGTACCTCGGCGAGGGCCCGGACGGGGCGGACACGATCGCCTGGCTCAGGGACCAGCCGTGGTGTGACGGCAGGGTCGTGATGACGGGGGTCTCCTACTCCGCCCACGTCCAGGCGGCCGCGGCCGCGGAAGGGGCGCCAGGGCTGGCCGCCATGTTCCAGGACTCGGGCGGTTTCTCCTGCGCGTACGACGCGGGGATGCGGATGGGCGGAGCTTTCGAGCTCAAGCAGGTGACCTGGGCCCTGCGGCACGCGCTGCACAGCCCGGAGGCGGCGGCGGACCCGGTGCTGGCCGAGGCGCTGCTGCGGGTGGACGTGACGGGCTGGTTCGGCGCGATGCCCTGGCGGCCGGGCTGCACACCGCTACGGCACCTGCCGGCGTACGAGGCGTATCTGCTGGAGCAGTGGCGGCAGGACACCTTCGGCGACTACTACCGCACCCCGGCGATCTACGGGCGGGGCTTCTACCACCGCTTCCCGGACGCGCCGAGCATGCACCTGGGCAGCTGGTACGACCCCTACGTCCGCTCCACCATCGAGAACTTCACCGCCCTGCGCGAGCTGAAGTCGGCACCCTCCTACCTGGTCATGGGCCCATGGACGCACGGGCACCGCTGCGAGACGCACGCCGGAGACGTGGACTTCGGCCCGCGGGCGCCCCTGGACGGCAACCTCGCCCCGTCGTACCTGGAATTCCGCCGCCGCTGGTTCGACCGGGCGCTGGGCCGCGAGGGCGAGACGGAACCGGAGGGCGGAGGGGACCCGGATGGCGGAGGGGACCCGGATGGCGAAGGGGACCTCCCCGCCGTCCAGTACTTCCTGATGGGCGGCGGCGACGGCCGCAGGAACGCGGCCGGGCGGATGCGGCACGGCGGCGCATGGCACACCGACACCCAGTGGCCACCGGCGTCAACGGCCTCCGTCGCCCTGTACCTCACCACCGACGGCGCCCTCATCACCACCCCGCCCACCGCGCGCGCCGCGTCGGTGACCTACGACTTCGACTCGCGCCACCCGGTCCCCACCATGGGAGGCCAGGTCACCTCGGGCGAGCCCGTGATGACGGGCGGGGCCTACGACCAGAACGCCCCGGACGCCCGGGTGTACGGCGCGAGCGAGCCGTACCTGCCGCTGGACTCCCGCCCGGACGTGATCAGCCTGAGCACGCCACCGCTGGAGCGGGACGTGGTGCTGGCGGGCCCGGTGTCGGCAAGGCTCCACATCTCGACGACAGCCCCCGACACCGACTTCACCATCAAGCTGATCGACGTCCACCCGCCCAACGCCGACTATCCGCACGGCTTCGCCATGAACCTCACCGACGGCATCGTCCGCTGCCGCTTCCACCGCTCCTGGGAACAACCGGAGTTGCTCACGCCGGGCGAGGTCTACGAGATCGAGGTCACCGCCCCCGACACGGCGAACCGCTTCCTCGCCGGCCACCGCATCCGCCTCGACATCTCCTCCAGCAACTTCCCCCGCTTCGACGTCAACACCAACACCGGCGAACCGGAGGCCACCGCCCGCCGCACCGCCATAGCCGTGAACACCGTGCACATGGATGCCGAGCATCCCTCCCACCTACGGGTGTGGCTCGAAGGAGGAGCGAGCGCCTTGGCGTAGCCGGAGGGCGTCACTCGGAGGACGCGGGCGATGGTGTCCAGCACCGTTTCGGAGGCTTGGATGCGGCCCTGTTCGAGGCGGGTGTGGTCGGTGCTGATGCTGCCGACATGCCACGGTCACCGCTGTCACAGATCCTCGCTACTCTCACCGCGTCGAGAGCAAGACTCTCCTGGACTTCGCCGCCGGGGAGGGCGACGCCGAGCGTCTGGCTGAGCTGCTGGCTGCCTGCCTGGCCCCGACCGGGGGCTGGTATGTCAACTACAACACGGCCACGGAAGCGTTCGTGGTCTTCGCCGACAAGGTCTTCCGCTATCCGCGCAGGCACGCGGAAGGCCGTCGCCGGGCGCAGGATTACGCGCGCTCCATCGGAATCCCCGAGCCCCAGCTGGACTGGCAGGACTGACCCGTCGGGCCCCGCATCACGATCGGGGCCGCCCGACACCTACCACGGCCACCACCTGGAGAACTGCGTGACCGTCGACAGCGCGGAAAGTCGGATATCGGATAGAGGCGAGGGACCATGGCACCAGCGCACCTCGCGGACCAGCCGTGAACCTTGGCTGGCATGGCGCATTTGGCGCCGACCTCGCCGATGGCCCAGTGCGGCGGGGTGTTGAGGCCGTCGTCGCTCGACCACCTGACTTGCGAGCTGGTGCAGTCGTTGCAGTTGGCGGTCAGCACCCCAGGTGAGGTGGACACCCTCCGTGGCCGTGTCGATCGTCGGCGGAATGACGGTGAGCCGCTGGCCGAACTCCGATGTGCCGCTGACGGGGTGTCGGTGACAGGCCTGGCCCAGAGTTCGTAGCGCCTGCCCCTCACCTACGGCGCCGCTTACGCCAACGGTGGCTGTCGCGGCGCCACCCCTTAACGGCTACCGTGTCTGTCGATCACTCCATATGCGGTCGGTACAGCCGCTTCGGGCTCGTCCGGCACGGGGCGATTCTCCACCGCATTCCGAGTGGTCGCAGTCCCGGGAGGCTCGCTTCCCTTCGCGACCGGTTTCGCCGTGCCTCCCTGTCTCCGCTCGAGCATGCCCAGCGCCACCCCGACGATGATGATCACGCCGCCCGTCACCTGGGCGAGCCGGATGGACTCCCCGTTGATCACGACGGCGCCGATGACACCGAAGACGGGGACCAGATTGAGGATGTTGACCGCGACGCTCGAAGCCATCCTGCGCAGGCCGTAGTTGTAGAGCAGGAAGCCGCCGACCGAGCATGCCACGGCCAAGTAGACCAGCAGCGATGAGGCAGTCGCGCCCGGCATCCGCCAGTCGTCGGCCTCCAGCAGGGACGCGAGCAGGAAGCCGGCCGCGCCCGCCAGGGTCTGGTAGTAGGTGACGCTCGCGGCGTTCTGGCCGGCGCTCGCGCGCTTGCCGAGCACGTTGTAGCCGGCCCAGGCCAGCCCACCGAGCAGCAGCAGGATGTCCCCCAGCCAGCGCGAACTGCCGCCGACCTCGGCTCCGTTGCGTACGACGAGGAAGGCGCCGAAGGTGGCCAGCAGCACGCCCGTCACCCTCAGCAGCGGCATCCGGCTGCGGAAGACGACCAGTTCCACCACCATCGTCATCAGCGGGTACGTGGCCACGATCAGCGACGCGTCGGATGCCGTGGAAAGGTCGACGCCGACGTTCTCCAGGATGAAGTAGACGGTGATGCCGAGGAACCCGCTCAGGTAGAGCTGCCGCCGCTGCCGCGGGTCCGGCCGGGCCGGACGGTGCCGGCTCAGCCGTACCATCACGCTGAGAAGTAACGCCGCGAGCGTGAACCTGATGGCGCCGATACTGAGCGGGCTGACATCCTCCAGCACCTTCTTGGTCACCGCGTACGAACTGCTCCAGAACAACGCGGCCGCCATGACTGCGCACACCGCCCACGCCGTGGGTCCCCGTTTACCCATACCAAGTCGCCCTTCACTACTTACTGCCGCCGACCACGCCGTGACCGAACGAACGTCAGTAATTTAGGCTGGAGGCTAACAAGGTCATCGATGATGGCGCGAATAGTCCGAATTAGCTTCGGAATTCTGCGGGGTGAGGCGAGCATGGACGAACTAGATTCGGCGTTGGTGCGGATGCTCCAGGAGGACGGTCGGCGCACTAACCGGGACATGGCCGAGGAACTCGGTATCGCCCCGTCCACGTGTCTGGAGCGAATCCGGTCGCTGCGCAGGAGCGGCATCCTGACGGGATTTCACGCGGAGGCGGACCTCGCGGCGATCGGCCGCGGGCTGCAGGCGATGATCGCTGTCCGGATCCGCCCGCCGACACGTGCGGCGATCGAGGCCTTCCAGGCCTTCCTCGAGGCAATGCCCGAGGTCATCTCGGTCTTTGTTCTCACCGGGACCGACGACTTCCTCGTGCACGTCGCCGTCCGGGACACCGACCATCTGCACGCAGTGGTCCTGGACAAGCTGACGAAGCGCCCGGAACTGGCCGACGTGCGGACGTCGGTGGTCTACGCGCACATGCGCAAGAAGGTCATCGGTCCGGCGTGAGACCGGCCCGGTGGCGCGCGCGAGCGCCTGGACTGGAAGACCGTCATCCCCGGCTCGTGGGGTGGATCGAGGGATGCTGGTGACACCATGCGGATGTTCTGTGTCCTCGCCGTCCTGGTGGGCGCGAACCTGCTCAACAATTGGCTCGCGCCCGGCGCCTACGTGCCCACCTGCGTGGTCGCGGCTGCCGCGCTGCTGCTGATCGCCCGGTGGGACGGTCTCACCCGCGCCGATCTCGGGCTCGATACGGCTGCCTTGTATCAGGGGCTGCGGTGGGCATCGGTTCTGGTGGGCGCGGTTCTTGCCGTCTTCTTGGTCGGGCTTGCTCTGCCCGTCACCAGGGAGGCGTTCGAGGACGAGCGCGCCGCGGGCCTGCCCCTTGGGCAGCTGCTTTGGCGAGTGCTGGTCCGGGTGCCGGTCGGCACCGTGCTGCTGGAGGAGGTCGCCTTCCGCGGTGTCTTGTGGGCCATGGTGCGGCGTCGGCGTGGTACCGCGTGGGCCACGGCTGTGTCGTCGTTGCTGTTCGGGCTCTGGCATGTGCTTCCCTCGCGCGGGCTGAGCCGGGCCAACGCGGCCGCTGCGGTCCTCGGCACGGGGCCGGCAGGCAGCGCGCTGTCGGTCGCGGCCGCCGTTGTCGCCATGACCGCAGCCGGGGTCGTCCTGTGCGAGCTGCGGCGCCGGTCCGGAAGTCTGCTGGCGCCCGCGGCGCTGCACTGGGCCGTCAACGGCTTCGGCTATGTGCTGGCCTGGGCAGTACCTCGGTGGAGGGACGAGGGCTGAAGCCGCAGTGCTGGATCACCTTCGGAACCACGACTGGACTGCCCAGAGATCGTCGGCGGCGTCTGCCGCTACGGCTCGCCGGGCCGGGAAGACTGGCCCGTCATCGGCCGGCCATCGTCGAGAAGGATCGCGCCGACCGCGCATGGTCTTCGGCGGGTGCGAATCGTTCCTGCGGTGAAGATCATCGGCCGTGCGGGTGACCCCAGCCGCTTAACGTCCCCGTGGGCGTGCGGGGAGCCGGTAGAACGCGGGGGTTGTTCCGTCACGCTGAAGGGTGGCCGTAGTGAGCCGAGGCTTGATCGTCGTGGACGTGCAGAACGACTTCTGCGAAGGAGGCAGTATCCCCGTAGCGGGTGGTGCGCGGATCGCGACCAAGATCGCCGACCTCGTGGAGCAGACCGCGGGCCGTGACTACCAGTACATCGTCGCCACGCGCGACCACCACATCGACCCCGGGGGTCACTTCTCCCAGACCCCGGACTTCAAGGACAGCTTCCCCGTCCACTGCGTGGCAGGAAACGAAGGCAGCGAGTTCCACCCTCACTTCGCCCCCACCGTCACCGGCGGAAAGGTCGACGCCGTCTTCTGCAAAGGTGCCCACAGCGCCTCCAAGAGCGGTTTCGAAGGAGCCGACGAGGAAGGAATCCCCCTCGCGGACTGGCTGCGCGCCCGCGGCGTCGAGGACGTCGACGTGGTGGGCATCGCCACGGACCACTGCGTGCGTGCCACCGCGCTGGATGCCGTGAAGGCCGGCTTCCGGGCACGGGTACGCCTGGACTACTCCGTCGGAGTCGCCCCGGACACGACAGCCGCGGCCGTCGACGACTTCCACCAGGCAGGTATCGCCGTATCCGGCCAGGCACCCGCCCCGCAGTAGCCCGCGAGGCGTTGAGCCTCAGCCGCGCGTCGGATCGTGGATCACGCCGCTGGTGCGGGACGGCTGGCCGAAGGCTGAGTAGGGCGGCTCCTGCTGCCCAGGTCTCTGCGAAGCGGAGTGCGGGCGGGGCCGGGGGAGAGGGAGGTGTTGCCGGTCAGGTATCGGAGGGAGTTGGCGTGCTGGGGGTTAGGCACCGGCAATGTGTCAGTGGGGAGCGGAGGTGCGGCTCCGTGGCCGCAGTCGACGGTGGAGTGTCCGATAGGCGGCAGAGGGATGCTCAGCGGATCGCCTTTGCTGTGGTGGCGACGGCGGTCATCGGCCTGGTGGTGATGACTTCGGGGGCGGGTCAGCCGTGTCGTGTTCGATGTTCACCACTTTGGACAGCACCTACCGCCTGCGTGGGAGGTCGGTTGTCGGAGGTGGTCGGTGTTGTGCTGACTCGTCGGGTTTCCACGGGTCCGGGCAGGTGGGACTGACCGCGCGCGCTCAATCAGCGTGTCTGACAATGCTGGTCGCTGCGGCCTCGCTGTCGCGGTCCGCAGGGTTCCGCGGCTGTTCGCGTGAGCGGCGGTGGGTGGGTGTGGGGGTGGTGAGGACGGCGAGGCAGGCGATGACGAGTGCGATGCCCATCCAGCCGGTGGCGGGGAGGCGTTCGCCGACGACCAGGACGGCGAGGACGGCCGCGATGGCCGGTTCGAGCAGGGACAGGGTAGTGGCGGTGCTGGCGGGTACGTGGACGAGGCCCCAGCCAAAGAGGACGTAGCCGGCGAACATGGGGACGAGAGCCATGTAGGTGCCGACGGCGGCGTTGGGCCAGGAGGCGACGAGCGGGGCACCCGTGGCGATGAGGACGGGCAGGAGGAGCAGTCCACCGAATCCGAAGACGGCGCCCATCGCCGCCCGGGAGGGGATCTGGTGGGTGATGAGCCGGTGGGCCGCCCAGGAGTAGAGGGCGTACGTGGCGGCGGCGACGAGGCCGAGGCCGATGCCGAGCAGCGTGCCCGCCATGGAGGTGCGGCCCGTGCCGTCGGTGGCGTGGGCGGCTTCGGCGGCGCACAGCAGGGCGGTGCCGAGCAGGCCGAGGGTGGCGGCGAGGGTCCAGCGGCGGGTGAGGCGGCGGCCGTCCACGACGCGCTCGATCAGGGCCGAGGCGAGCGGGGCGGTGCCGATCGACACGACGGTGCCGACGGCGACTCCGGCCAGGTGCATGGAGCTGTAGAACGCCAGTGGGTAGACCGCCACCGAGGCGGCGCCGAGCAGGACCGTGCCGCGCTGGTCGCGCAGCCGGGATGCGTGGCGAGCGATCTGCGGGGCGGCGACGAGGGCCTGGAGCAGTCCACCGAGGCCCATGGCAATGGCCCCGATCGCGAGGGGGCCCACGTCCGGGGCAAGGGTGGCGGCCGTGCCCGTCGTCCCCCACAGCATGGAGGCGGCCAGCACGCACAGTGCCCCCATTCCCGTGGACCGGCCGCGGGCGATGCCCTTCACAGCCGGTCCAGCAGGGCCGCGGCCATCGAGCGGGCGTGCTGCACACGTTCGCCGTCGCCCTCCAGGCCGGCGCGGGCCATCGCGCCCTCCAGGAGGAAGGAGAGGTGCTCGGCCGTCGCGCGGGCCTCGCCGGGCCGGCCAGGCAGCAGCTGTTCCAGGTGGCCGATGATCAGGTGCTCGACTTCCTCCTTGTGTGCGCGAACCACGGCCCGGCCCTCGTCGCCGGCCGGGAGCTCGGCCGCGGCGTTGAGCAGCCCGCAGCCGCGGAAGCCGTGCTCGTACGCGAAGGCCGCGTGATCGGCGTACGCGTCGAAGACCGCCAGCACGCCCTCACGAGGGCCGTCGGCGTACTCCAGCCGGGCGCGGTACAGGCCAAGCCACTCCTCGTGCCGGGCGTCCAGGTAAGCCCGGACCAGGTCGGCCTTGGAGGAGAAGTTGTTGTACAGGCTCATCTTCGCCACGCCGGCCTCGGCCGTGATCGTGTCGATACCGGTCGCCGCCACACCGTCGGCGTAGAAGCGGCGGGCCGCCGCCTCCAGGAGCCGTTCCCGGGCCGGTCGCCGCCGTCCGCTCCCCGCCATGCTCACGTCGGTCTCGCTCATCACAGTCCAAACTAGGTAGGTAGGTCTACCTAGCATAGGGTGGGGGTCGGAATCGCGGAAGTCGAGCAGACGACCTGACCGCGCCGGCCGCGGACCTCGCCGAGCAGCAGCGGCTGCACGTGGTGGACCGCCGGACGCCGGCCGCGTGGGCGTCGGGCTCTCGGCCACTGTGGGAGCTGCTGCGGGCCGTTCCACCGCCCAGGCGGCCAACGTCCCTGAGCTGAACTGGGCCGCTCGTCGGCCTCGGTCATGGGGCCGTCTTCCGCGTGTCTGCGACCGGAGGATCAGCCGAGGATGCGGAGCTCAATGTCGGGCTGGCAGCGGGGGCAGGCGGGCAGTCCGGAGGTCAGGAGCCGGCGCGCTTCGTCGCGGTCGACGGGGCGGCCGGCGGTTGCCTGCGGTGTAGCAGTCGCCGGCATGTACCTGGACGGACGGGCATCCGGTGCCGATGCCGAGCTGACGATCCACTCCGGCCAGGCGGGCCGGACGCGCCGGGCGTGGTCCTGATCGGTCAAGGCTGGATGGAGTCAGGGAGTGTCCTGGCGGAGTCGGTGCCCGTCAGCTTTGGGTGACGTCCTCGGATGCCGCCCGGGCGAGGGTGTCCGCCACCGTCGTGCATGCGAGCCGGACCACGGAGCGCAGCTCGGCATCCGAGGCGCCGGCCCGGCTCAGTACGGCCAGCGACTGGTTGACAGCGACGACAAACGTGGCGAGCTCGTCGAGTGTTTGCCTGTCGGCCGAGGAGTCCGCCAGTGCCGCACGTACCCGTTGGCGCTGTATGTCGAGCAGGCCACGCACCTGCGCGCTGTTCTCCTCCTTCAGCGTCAGTGACTGCGCGGCGGACTGGGCGATGAGGCACCCCACGGGGACCGACGGGTCAGCGATACGGTCCAGGATGACGTCGAAGAACGCCTCGACTGCGCGCACCGGATCACCGGGATGCGCCGCGAGCGCCTGCTCGTACTGTGCGCCGTAGATCGACGAATAGCGGTCGAGGCACTTGCCGAAGAGCGCGTCCTTGTTGCCGAAGGCGCCGTAGAGGGAGCCGCGGCCGAGGCCGGTGGCCGAACCGAGGGCATCGAGTGAGGCATCCGCGTACCCGCGCTGCCAGAACACCCGCATGGCCTGGTCCAGGGCCGCACTGATATCGAACTGCTTTCGGCCGGACACGGCGTGCACCTCCTCCTTCACGTCCCTGTCATGTCTCTGCCGTGAGCCTACTCGCATCTTGGATCGATCGGTCGCATTATCTTTGACCGATCGATCCAAGATGGTTAGCGTGAAGATCCGGTCGCGGGCCTCGCCCCGGCCGACACACCGAACCAGCACACCCGACACCGATGGAGGAAAACCATGACTGACCCTGCAATCACCGCCCGAGTCTCCGACAACCCTGTCCGCGACCTGCCACTGCGCGACCTGGCCGACTTCACCCACCGCTGGGTCGACGCGGGCGGTATCCGACTGCATGCGGTTGAGGGCGGTCAGCCGAACGGCCCAGCCGTCGTGCTGCTCGCTGGATTCCCGCAGACCTGGTGGGCATGGCGAAAGGTGATGCCCCACCTGGCCGACCGATTCCACGTCATCGCGATCGACCTGCCAGGCCAGGGGCACTCCGAACGCCCGGACGCCGACTACGACACGCACACGGTCGCCGCGTACGTCCACGCCACGGTGAAAGCGCTCGGAGTTTCGACATACTGGCTGGTCGCCCACGACATCGGAGCGTGGGTCGCTTTCTCCCTCGCCTTGAAGTACGAGAGCCGGCTGCGTGGCGTCGCACTGCTCGACGCCGGAATCCCGGGCATCACACTCCCCGACGCCATCCCGACCGACCCCGAGGTGGCGTGGAAGACTTGGCACTTCGCATTCCATCTCGTGCCCGACCTGCCCGAGACACTGCTCTCAGGCCGCGAACGCGAGTACGTCGGCTGGTTCCTGAAGGCCAAAACCCTCTCCCCCGACACCTTCGACGACGCCGAGATCGAGCAGTACGCCGCGGCCATCGCCGCTGACGGCGGACTCCGCGCCTCCCTGGCCTACTACCGAGACGCCGCTGAATCGGCGCGAAAGAACCACAAGGCCCTTGAGCAACAGCACCTGACGGTGCCGGTTCTCGGGATTGCCAGCAGCCACGGCTCCATCCCTGACATGGCAGCGTCCCTCAAGCCGTGGGCCGACAACATCACCGGGATTGTCGTGCCGGACGCAGGACACTTCATCCCGGACGAACAACCTGACGCCGTCGCCGCCGCTCTGGCCGACTTCATCGAGGCAACCCGGCGCCCGCAGCCGGGGGCCCGGTGGTGAACGCGGTTTCCAGTGCGGAGTCGAGGGCGAGTGCGCGCGAGGCCAGGTCCGACCCGGATGAGGCGGGCGGGTCCGTGGTGACCGAGCCGATGACGGTGTCCCGCAGGCGAGGGCAGGACGGCACCCGGTGGCCGCCGCGTCGCTGGGCGAGATTCTCCGGCTTCAGGTGCGTGCGGACATCCCCGCTATGAGCCGGTACGAGCAGAGGTACGGCCTCATCTCCGAGGGCAAGATCACGGGATGGGAGGAAGCGCTTCAGCCGTTGCGCGGGGCGACCAGGCCGGATTCGTAGGCCAGAACCACGAGTTGGGCCCGGTCACGGGCGTGGAGTTTGGTCATGGCCCGGTTGATGTGGGTTTTCGCGGTCATCGGGCTGATCACCATGTGCTCGGCGATCTGGTCGTTGGACAGGCCCTGTGCGGCCAGGGCGACCGCTTCGCGTTCGCGGCTGGTCAGCTCCTCCAGTGCGGCGCGGGTGGTGGGGAGCGGCTGGGCAAGGTAACGGTGGATCAGTTTGCGGGTGATGGACGGGGCGAGCAGGGCGTCGCCGCGGGCGGCTACCCGTACGGCGTGCAGGAGGTCCTCCGGCACGATGTCCTTGACCAGGAACCCTGCGGCGCCGGCGCGCAGCGCGTCGAAGACGTACTCGTCCATGCCGTAGTTGGTCAGCATGACGACGTGCACGCCGGCCAGGGCCGGGTCCGCGGCGATTCTCCGGGTCGCCTCGATGCCGTCCATGACCGGCATCTGGATGTCGATGAGCGCGACGTCGGGCAGATGCTCCTTGATGAGTACCCACCCCTCTTCGCCATCGGAGGCCTCGGCCACCACCTCGATGTCGTCCTCGAGGTCGAGCAGCGCGCGGAAGCCGCTGCGGATGAGCGGCTGGTCGTCGACCAGCAGGACACGGATCATGATGCTCGTTCCACGGGAAGTTCGGCCTGGACTGTGAATCCGTGCTCGGTGCGTGGCTGCGCGCACAGCCGGCCGCCAAGGGCGGTGACGCGTTCGCGCATGCCGAGCAGCCCGAGACCGGGGGCCGGGGCGTCGTCGGGGGTGGCCTTGCCGTCGTCGTCCACCTGGACGGCAAGGGCGTCTGGCCGGTATTCGATCCGGACCGTCGCGGTGGTGGCACAGGCGTGCCGGGCGGTGTTGGTCAGTGCTTCCTGGACGATGCGGTAGGCGGTCCGGCCCACCGCGGCCGGCACGGCGTGCCGTTGTCCCTCGATCGTCAGCGTCGCGTCCAGGCCCATCGAACGGGCCCGCTCCACCAGTTCCGGTACGTGCTCGAGGTTCTGCGGCGGGCTCGTGTCGTCGTCGCGCAGGGCTTCCAGAGTCGCGCGCAGCTCCCGGGTCGCTTCCCGTCCGGCCGTCCGGATCGCCAGCAGCGTTTCGGGGACCTGCTCGCCGCGCCTGCGGGCCACGTGAACGGCGACTTCGGACTGCACCTTGATGATCGAAATCTGGTGGGTGAGGGAATCGTGCAGCTCCCGCGCGATGTGAAGG
>NZ_JBHUQX010000114.1:0-22599 GCF_042674225.1 Streptomyces sp. NPDC056948 | reverse complement strand
GGGTGGCGCAGCCCAGCGCGCGGGCGGTGCGCAGCAGTTCGGTCTCCAGCGGGCGGTAGACCACCTCGGCGACCCACAGCCCGGGGTGGAGCAGGCCGGCCGGCAGGGGCAGGCCGGGGTGGGCCGCCATGCCGGTGGGCGTGGCGTGGACGATGCCGTCGGCGTGCGCGAGCAGTTCGGCCTGTTGTTCCGGGGGCGCGGCGGCCGCGCGGCCCTCCCCGAAGGTGCGGTTCAGGGAGCCGGCCAGGGCCGCGGCCCGTTCGGGCAGCGCGTCGACGACGGTGACCCGCTCGGCGCCGAGGGTGAGCGTGGCGTGCGCGACGGCCGCGCCCGCACCTCCGGCGCCCAACTGCACGACCCGCTCCAGCGGTGCGTCGGGCAGCCCGCGCGCGAAGGACGCGGCGAAGCCGGTGACGTCCGTGTTGTGGCCGACGGCGCGGCCGTCCTCGAACACGACGGTGTTGACCGCGCCCAGCGCCTCGGCCTGCGGGGCGAGCGCGTCCAGGTGCTCGATGACGAGCTGCTTGCAGGGATGCGTGATGTTGAGCCCGTCGAAGCCCAGGTCGCGCGCGGCACGCACCAGATCGCCCACCGCCTCGGGCGGCACCCCGAGCGGATCGATGTCGATGAGCCGGTACAGCAGGCGCAGGCCCTGGCGGTCTCCCTCCCGCTCGTGCAACGCCGGACTGAGCGACGGGCCGATGCCGGAACCGATCAGTCCGACGAGATACGAGTCCTTGGGCACACGGGCCTCCCGAGCAGCTCACTAATGTACGAACTAGTACGTTAGCTATATCAGCCGAGCACGAGGACGGGAAGCCCCCGTCGGGCGCGGGCCCCTGCTTCTACAATCACCGGCACCGGCCCCTCCGCCCGAAGGAACCTGATGACCAGCGTCGAAGAACCGGCACGTCCTGGCGAGCGCATCCGTGACGCCGCCCGCACCCAGGCCGAGATCCTCGACGTCGCCACGCAGGAATTCGCGCGCGCCGGCTACGACGGGGCCCGGGTGGACGAGATCGCCGCCCGCACCCGCACCACGAAGCGGATGATCTACTACTACTTCGGCGGCAAGGAACAGCTGTTCACGACCGTGCTGGAGCGGGCGTACGGGGTGATCCGGGAGGCCGAGCAGCAGCTCGACGTCGACCACCTCGACCCCGTGGCGGCGATCCGGCGCCTGGCCGAGGTGACCTTCGACCACCACGAGCAGCACCCGGACTTCATCCGCCTGGTCAGCATCGAGAACATCCACGGGGCCCAGCACATCGCCGCCTCCGAGAAGCTCGGCAAGATCGGCTCCCCCGCCCTGGACGTGATCCGCCGGATCCTGGCGTCGGGCAAGGAGTCGGGCCTGTTCACGGCCGACGTCGACGCCGTCGACCTGCACGCGATGATCTCCTCCTACTGCTTCTTCCGGGTCTCCAACCGGCACACCTTCGGCGCGCTGTTCGGCCGCGACCTGCTGGACCGGGCGCAGCGCACGCACTACCGCACCATGCTGGGCGACATGGTGATCGCGTATCTCACGGCGGAGCGCACCGCGGACTGAACGTCCGGCGCACAACCTCTTGACACCGGCGGCACGCGGGCGCAGCATCACTGGCCATCCCCTACTAACTACCCAGTGGGTTAATTAGCCGCGATCCGGCCCGCCCTCTCTGCTCGCCGTTCGTCTCACTCCGCCTAGGGTGGAGCCCGCTAAGGAGCCGCCGTGTCCGTCCCCGCCACGCCCCGAGGGGCCGCCGCCCCACCCGGTCAGCCCAGGAAAGCCGCGACCGCCGCCTGGATCGGCAGCGCACTGGAGTACTACGACTTCTTCATCTACGGCAGCGCCGCCGCGCTGATCTTCCCCGCCGTGTTCTTCGACGAGTCGGACCCGGCCACCGCGACCCTGCTGTCGCTGGCCACGTTCGGCGTCGCGTACGCCGCCCGCCCGGTCGGCGCGCTGTTCCTCGGCCACTTCGGGGACAAGCTGGGCCGCAAGAAGATCATGGTCTTCACGCTAATGCTGATGGGCCTGTCGACGTTCCTGATCGGCTGTCTGCCCACCCGGGGCCAGGTCGGCACGCTCGCCCCGGTCCTGCTGGTGCTGTGCCGGGTGCTCCAGGGCATCTCGGCGGCGGGCGAACAGGCCAGCGCCAACTCCATGACGCTGGAACACGCGCCGCCGGGCCGGCGCGGCTTCTTCACCAGTTTCACCCTCAGCGGCACACAGGGCGGCCAGTTGCTGGCCACGCTGGTCTTCATCCCGGTCGCCGCGCTGCCCGAGGAGCAGTTGCTGTCGTGGGGCTGGCGGGTGCCGTTCTGGCTGAGCGTCGGGGTCGCCGTCGTCGGCTGGGTCATCCGGCGCAAGCTGGACGAGACCCCGGCCTTCGCGCAGCAGGCCGCCGAGGAGGGCGTCGTCAAACTGCCGCTGGTGGTGCTGATGCGCGAGCACTGGGCGGATGTGCTGCGGGTGATCGCGGGCGCGCTCATCGCCTCGGTCAGCACGATCTTCACGGTGTGGGCGCTGGCCTACGCCACCAGCGACGCGGTCGGCATGTCGCGCACCGCCATGCTGTGGGTGGGCGCCCTGGCCAATGTCGTCGCGCTCGCCGCGATCCCGCTGTGGGCCACGCTGTCCGACCGGATCGGCCGCCGCCCGGTGTTCCTGATCGGCGCGGCCGGCAGCGCGGTGACGATGTTCCTGTACCTGTGGGCCGTCTCCACGGGCTCCTACCCGCTGACGTTCCTGACGGGCGTCCTCTGCTTCGGCGTGGTCTACAGCGCCGCGAACGGTGTGTGGCCCGCCTTCTACGGCGAGATGTTCACGACCCGGGTCCGGCTTTCCGGCGTGGCCATCGGCACGCAGATCGGTTTCGCCGCGGCCGGTTTCGCGGTGACGTTCGCCGCGCAGATCGCCGGGCCGGACGGCGACGACTGGTCGTCGGTGGCGCTGTTCACGGCGGCGCTGTGCGTGCCGCCGGTGATCGCGGCGCTGTCCGCGCGCGAGACGAACCGGGTTCCCACGGAGGCGCTCGGTGAGCGTGCCGCTCGGGGAACCGTTCAGCCGGAGAAGGTGACGGCCTGAGACCATCCCCCCACCGGGTCCCCCTCGGGGGCCCGGTGACAGGCCGACCGGTCAGGCGTTGGACCAGCCCCGGCGGCACAGCACGAGCCGGTAGCCGTCGGGGTCCTCGATGGTGACGCCCCACTCGTTCCAGTACGGGTTGGGCGACTCCACCCGCTTGCCGCCGTGCTGCTCAAGGCGGGCGATCAGCTCGTCCGGGATCGGGCCGTCGGCGTAGATCACCAGCAGGTCCTCCTCGGTGGGGCGGGGCTCGACCGGCCGGGCGGCCTCGTACACGAGCTCCAGATGCCAGTCGGCGTCGGGCCGGCCGAGCATCAGCAGGTCGTGCTCCCCTGGTTCGCCCCCGCCCTCGGCCCGCCACACCACCTCCAGCCCGAGCCCCTCGCGCCAGAACCGCTCGGCCGCCGCCAGGTCCCGGGAGGGGCGGGCGATGCGGATATGGCTGCGACCGTTCACGGGCATGGCGACCTCTTCTCGTGACGTCCTGATCTGCGACGGCGACCCGCCTCGCAGCTTAGGAAGCCGACTCCACGGAGTCATCGGCCATAAGACCTGCGCCCCGCGGCCTAGGCCGCGGCTCTCAGGACTTGCTGTGCACGATCTGGATCAGGTTGCCGCAGGTGTCGTCCAGCACCGCGGTGGTGAGCGGGCCCATCTCCGTCGGCTCCTGGGTGAACCGCACCCCGAGCCCGCGCAGCCGCTCGTACTCCGCGTGTACGTCGTCCACGGCGAACGAGGCGGCCGGGATGCCGTCCTCGACCAGCGCCGTCTTGTACGGCTGCACCGCCGGATGGCCCGAGGGCTCGAGGAGCAGTTCGGTGCCCTCGAGGTCCTCCGGCGAGACCACGGTCAGCCACCGGTCCGTCCCCACCGGGACATCGTGCTTCTTCACGAAGCCCAGCACGTCGGTGTAGAAGGTCCGGGCTTTTTCCTGGTCGTCGACGAAGACGCTGGTGATGTGGATCCTCATGAGCTGCTCTCCGGAGTGTCGGACCTGATCTCGGACGGGCGGCGGCCGTCCCGTTCGACGGTACCGGTGGCCTCTGACATTCACCTGTTCCTGCGCGGTCCGGGCGGGGTATGCCGGATCTCACCTCGACGAGCGCGACGGAGGCAGAGCGATGGCACAGCTACGGCAAGAGGTCGATCCGGCTGAGGCGGGGCTGGATCCGAAGGTGCTGGACGACATGGACCGGCACTTCACCCGACTGGTCGACGAGGGGCGGCTGCCGGGCTTCCTGCTGTCCGTCGCCCGCTCCGGACGCGTCGCACACCTCGCGACGCACGGACGGCGCGACATCGCGGCCGGGCTCCCGGTCGAGCCCGACACGCTGTGGCGGGTCTACTCCATGACGAAACCGGTCACCGCGGTCGCCGCACTGCTGCTGGTGGAGGAGGGCCGGCTGTCGCTGGACGACCCGGTCGCCGACCATCTGCCGGCCTTCGCCGAGCCGCGGGTGTACGTCAGCGGCTCCGGGACCGATGTACGGACCCGCCCGGCCGACGGCCCCATACTCGTCCGGCATCTGATGACCCACACCTCGGGTCTGACCTTCGGCTTCTACCACACCCACCCCGTCGACGCCCTGTACCGCGCGGCCGGCCTGGAGTCGTCGGTGCCGCCGGGCGCCGATCTGGCCGAGACCATCGAGGTGTACGCGAGTCTGCCGCTGCAGTTCGAGCCGGGCACCGAGTGGAACTACTCGGTGGCCAGCAATGTCCTGGGCCGGATCATCGAGGTCGTGTCGGGGCAGCCGCTCGACGTGTTCTGTGCCGAGCGGGTCTTCGGCCCCCTCGGCATGACGGACGCGGGATTCCACGTCACGGACGAGCAGGCGCCCCGGCTGTCGGAGATGTACGGGGAGAAGGAGGGCGGCGGCATCGAGCCGATCCCGGGGCTGCCGCTGCGCGGCCGGCCGCGGTTCCTGTCGGGCAGCGGCGGCATGGTGGCCTCCGCCCACGACTACCACCGCTTCATGGAGCTGCTGCGCCGCCGCGGCGAACTGGACGGCGTACGGCTCCTCGAGCCCAAGACCGTGGCCCTGATGACCCGCAACCACCTGCCCGACGGCGCCGACCTGCGCACCTTCGGCAGCCGTCCCGCCCACGACGAGCCGGGGAACGAGGGAGTCGGCTTCGGCCTCAACTGCTCCGTGGTCATCGACCCGTCCCGCACACTCGCGCCGTCGGGGCTCGGCGCCTTCGGCTGGAGCGGGGTGGCGACGACGACGTTCTGGGTGGACCCGGGTCGCGACCTGACGGTGCAGTTCATGACGCAGGTGCGGCCCAGGACCTCACACACGGTGTTCCGGGACCTGAAGAGGCTGGTCCACGAGGCCCTGTCGGGCTGAGGCCCCGCTACTGGTCGACGCGCAGGGTGAACTCGACTCCTTCCTGGGCGAGTTCACGCAGCCACTGTTCGGACCGGGCCGCGGTCTCGGCGGCGCGGTTCAGACCCGGCGGCAGGGAGCCGTCCAGGACATGGCTGACGCCCAGGGCGAGGGTGCGCGAGACGCAGCGGGCCATCGCGCTCTCCCGCGCGTCGCCCACCAGGTCGAGGAGGTAGCCGCCGGCCCAGGTCCGTCCCGTCTCGGCCCGTACCTCCAGCGACACGGCGAGGACGACCCGGTCACGGTCGTCCTCCGTGGTGGGGTAGGCGGCGGCCAGTTCCTGGGCCAGGGCGGCGATCCGGGTGTCGTCGCCCCTCTTCAGCTCCTCGAAGACATCGTCCCAGGCCCGCAGCCAGCCCTCCAGCCGCAGGGTGCCGCGTACGAACGTCCGCGGTGTCCAGGCGTCCGGCAGCTCGTACTGCTCGACGAACGGGACGCTGTCGCGGTTGGGATAGACCTCGAACGTCTCCCCTTCGACGACATGCCGCCGGGTCGCCTCCCACGGACGGTCGGCGACGGTCTCGGCACCGTCCTCGATGTAACGGGCCGGGGAGCGCAGGGCGTTGAGGACGCCCGCGGGTGCCCAGCTGAAGCGGTACGTGAAGTCGTTCGGGACGGCGGGGACACCGCCGCAGTACGAGGTGAGGGTGTAGGAGGCGGGTGTCCCGTCGCCGATGGCGTCCCGGGCCCGGGCGACGAGGGCGTGCGCGAAGAGGTGGTCGATGCCCGGGTCCAGCCCGGCCTCGGTCAGGACGACGACGCCGGCCTTCTCGGCGGTGGGCACCTGCTCGAGCACCGCCTGGGACACATAGCTGGAGCAGGCGAAGTGCGCTCCCTGCCGTACGCACTCGGCGAGCAGCGGCGCGTGCTCCGGCGCGGGAAGCATGGACACGACGACGTCGCCGGGGGCGAGTTCGGCGGCGAGCGCGGGCAGCGTGTACGCGCGGGGCTCGGCCCGTCCGGCGAGCCCCAGCCGGCCGAGGGCGTCGGCCGCGCGGCTCTCGGTGCGGTGCCAGAGCCGTACGCGCTCGGCGGTGTCGCACAGCGCGGCCAGTCCGCTGCCGGTGGAGAGGCCGGCGCCGATCCAGTGGACGGTGCCGCTCGCGGGTACCGGGTCAGTGGTCATGGAACTCCCCCTCATCGCATTCCCCCTTGTCGAGTCCGTGTTCACGGGACGCCTGGCGGAACCGGTCCAGGCAGCGTCCCCAGGGCCCGGCGACGCCGAAGTCGAGCAGCTGGGGATACAGGGCGGCCGAGAAGTCGGCGCTGGACTCCAGCGGCAGCAGGGAGGGGAGGTTGTCGATGGCGATCAGGTCGAGCGGGGGTTCGTCGCGCAGCCGGCGGACGGGCTCGTCCCAGTCGGTGGTGTCGTCGTACACCGGAAGGACGTTGAGCGGGGAGCCGACGTCGCAGGTCACGTCGCACAGCGTGCGCAGCCGGCGGTCCGGGGCGTCGAGGTCCCGCTCCCGGAGGAACGGTGGGACGGGGGTGGTGGCGAGCACCGCGTTCACCATCACGTCGTGCTCCAGCAGGGCGCGGCGGTCCAGGTCGCGGGTCTCGGCGAGGTCCCAGCAGGTCGGGTCGACGCCGGCGGCGGCGAACGCCACACGGGCACCGCGGCCGCTGCGTCCCAGGGCGCCGATGACCAGGCCGGTGAACTCGGCGTCGTCGGCGGCGGGCTTGAGAGTCTCGTCCAGGTCCTCCTTGGTGGTGGGCGTCAGCGGTGCCCGCAGCCGGCCCCGGTGCTGGAGCACCGCCAGGGCGGCGCCCAGGTAGCCGGCCCAGAAACCGAAGGCGGCGAGGCGCCGCCCGGTGTCGTCCACCAGGTACTCCAGGTCGAACAGCGTCCCGCCCCCGGCCGTGAACCGGCCCAGCAGGCCGACTGCTCCCGGCTGGCCCTTGTAGGCGTGGCCGAAGAAGATGTGCCGGTGTGTCAGTTCCGCCGGGTCCCCGGGCAGTTCCTTCAGGCCGAGCACGACGGCGTCCCGCGGCGCCGTCACCCAGGAGCCCGCGGGCGCGACGCGGCAGCCGGCCGCCTCGTACTCCTCGATCGGGAAGACCCGCTGGGGGGACTCCTCGACGGTCAGTTCCACTCCGTTCCCGACGAGCCGCCGGGCATCGTCAGGCACGATCGGTGTGCGTCGCTCGGTCGTTCGGGCCTCGTGGCGCAGCCACAGATGGAGCTCGGTCATACCAGGTGGGCCTCCGGCGTGAGGCGTCGGCCGCTGAGGGCCGACGCTCAAGGGTCTGACGTCCACGAAGCGTACGCGGCCCGCTCGCGGGTCGCGCACGAATGTGCCCAGGTCACGCCGAGGAGAACCGGAGCCCGCCGATGCGGGCGCCCGACTCCTCAGGAGGAGCTGACCACCGCGTCGAGGTGGGGCAGGTGGTGGTCGAGACGCTCCCGCTTCGTCCGCAGATAGGTGATGTTGTTCTCGCACGGCGGGATCAGCAGCGGCACCTGCTCGGCGACCTGGATGCCGTGGCTGACCAGGGCGTCGCGCTTGCGCGGGTTGTTGGACATCAGGCGGACGGACTTCACGCCCAGGTCGTCCAGGATCCGGGCGGCGACCCCGTAGTCGCGGGCGTCGACCGGCAGGCCCAAGGCGAGGTTGGCCTCGACGGTGTCCAGGCCCTCCGCCTGCAGGGCCATCGCGCGCAGCTTGGCGAGCAGGCCGATGCCACGGCCTTCATGCCCTCTGAGGTAGACGACGACACCGGCGCCCTCGGCGACGACCGCGCGCAGGGCGGCGTCGAGCTGGTCGCCGCACTCGCAGTGCTGGGAGCCGAAGGCGTCGCCGGTCAGGCACTCCGAGTGCAGCCGGATGAGAACGTCGTCCGTGCCGAGTTCGCCGTAGACCAGCGCCACCTGTTCGTCACCGCGGTCGTGGTCCAGGTAGCCGACCGCCTGGAATTTCCCGTACACGGTGGGCAAGGGCGCATTCACGACGCGTTCCACGCCGGTCTGCTGCGGTGACTTCTTGCCGAGTACACCAATTTTTTCTGTCATGATTCTCGAGTTCCTAAGCAGAGACGAAAGGCCGTGACGTTATGAGTGATCTGGTGCCGGCGGACACCACGGAAGACGTACGGACGCGGGGCGCCGGTGTCTCACGGCAGGTCGCGGTGCTTCCCGTGGGGAGCTTCGAGCAGCACGGTGCGTTTCTTCCCCTGGCGACCGACACGCTCGTCGCCTGTGCCGTCGCGCGGGAGATAGCCGGCGCGTACCCGGTGCACCTCCTTCCTCCGGTGACGATCTCGTGCTCGCACGAGCACGCGGCCTGGCCGGGGACCGTCAGCATCTCCTCGGTGACCCTTCATGCGGTGGTACGGGACATTGCGGCTTCGCTCCGCCGGTCCGGCGTCGAGGCCCTGGTGGTGGTCAACGGGCACGGCGGAAACTACGTACTGGGCAACGTCGTTCAGGAGTCCTCCGCCCGCGGCGAGCGGATGGCTCTCTTCCCGGCCGCGGAGGACTGGGAGGAGGCGCGGGAGCGGGCGGGTGTGGTCACCTCGCTGCTCACCGACATGCACGCGGGGGAAATAGAAACCTCCATCCTTCTGCACGCTCATCCCGAAATGCTCCGACCCGGTTATGAGACCTCCGATTTCGTCGCTGACGACCGTCGTCATCTGCTCACCCTCGGCATGTCCGGCTATACCGATTCCGGTGTCATCGGCCGTCCTTCGCTGGGTTCGGTGGAAAAGGGGAAGGAACTCCTGGCGAGCCTGGCGGATTCCTTCGGGGCGTATTTCTCGATGCTGACCTCCGCGGACGACGGGGCTGCCTCCACGAGCGATGGGGCTGACGGGTAGTCATTCCCGGCCCGGGACCGGGCACGCAGGCCCGTGTACCAGCGGGCGACGAGCACGACCAGGCCGGGCAGGCTCGCCGCGAGGCTGAGCACCCCGTAGACGACCGCGACGGCGAGTCCCCGGCCGGCGCCCAGCCCCGCGGCGCCGAACGCCCAGGCGGTGACGCCCTCCCTCGGCCCCCAGCCGCCGACGTTCAGCGGCAGTCCCATCGCCAGCAGCGCGAGGACCGCGAGCGGCAGCAGGACGGTCACGGAGGCGTTGGCTCCGGCGACGCGGGCGGCGAGTACGAACATGGCCACGTAACCTGCCAGAACGACCACGGAGGAGACAATGACTCCGGGGCCGTTGCGGCGGGACAGCAGCCCTTCGCGTGCCTCGGCGAGGGCTCCGCGCAGCTTCCGGCCGCGGCGTGAGGGCGCCGCCCGGTTCATGCGCAGGGCGAGGACGACGGCGAGGGCGCCCACCGAGGCCAGGGCCACGAGCGGGGCGATGTGCCGGGCCTCGTCCAGCACCGGGGACGGCATGGTCAGCAGCACCAAGGCCCCGACGGCGAACAGCGCGATCTGTCCGGCGGCCCGTTCGAGCACGACCGCCTTCACGCCCCGGCCCAGATCGCCCTCGCTCTGCCCGTGCCGGACCGCCCGGTGCACGTCGCCGAGGACCCCGCCGGGCAGCGCCGCGTTGAGGAACAGCGCGCGGTAGTAGTCGGCGACGGCCGGTCCGAACGGCAGCCGGATCCTGAGGCCCCGGGCCACGAGCGCCCACCGCCACGCGCTGAACACCGTGGTGACGAGCCCGATCCCGAGCGCCAGCACCAGCGACGTCCCGTCGATCCGGCTCAGCCCGTCCAGGAAGACACCGGTACCGAGCCGCCAGAACAGCACGCCGAGGATGGCGACTCCGGCGAGGGTGCCGAGATGTGTACGGACCTTGCGGGAGCCGAGCCGGGCCAGGGCGGCCCGGATCGGGCCGGGCGACGGGGAACCGGCGGGGCGGGAAGCCTCCGGTGCCGGGGCATCGGGTTCCCCGAGCGGACTCCCGCTGTCGCCGCTCCGGGGCAGCGGGGCGCTCTCGATGGACGTCGGTCGCGGACGTGTCCCCGTCGCCTGGGGGCTCATGACGCTCCGCCCGCCGGGCGGCTCAGGGCCAGGAGGTCGGTGTGGTGGACGATGACGTGCAACTGGCCGGCGGCGCAGGCGGCCAGGCGTTCGGTCAGGTAGGCGTCGGCGCGATCGCGCAGGTCGGGGCGTTCCTCGACGGCGGCGCCGACCCAGCCGCGCAGCCACTGTTCGGTGAGCGCGGCCTGCTCGGGGCCGAGCCGCCAGGGGCTCGGGTGCAGCCGTACGGTCGCGCCCTGTTCGGAGAACGCCTCGGCCGCCGCCGTGACCGCGTCCGGGCCGAGCAGGCCGTCGCGGCGCTGGTGCTCGTTGAACGCCTGGGCGATCTCCGTGTCCAGCGGGTGGGACGGGGTCAGCTCGACGCGTCCGGCGACGGACAGCGTCAGCAGGGCGGGGCAGCCGGCTCCGGCACAGGCGGCGGCGAGGGCGTCGATCTCGTCGCGGGTGAGGACGTCCAGCAGCGCGGACGCCGTCACCAGGGACGCGCCCTTCAGGGCGTCCGGCGTGAGGCGGGCGACGTCACCGCGCCGTGTCTCCACCGAGACCCGGCTGCCGTCGGCGGCGGAGCGCGGGGAGGCGACGGCGGCGAAGTGCAGCAGGTAGGGGTCGCGGTCGTGCAGGACCCAGTGCTGGGCGCCGTCCAGGCGGGGGGCGAGCCAGCGGCCCATCGACCCGGTGCCGCAGCCCAGGTCGTGGATGGCGACGCCCGACTTCCCCGGCAGGTTGGCGAGCCGGATGCGCAGCGGGTCGAGCAGGTCGTGCGCCCGCGCGGCGGCGTCGGCCGGCTCCCGCAGCTCCAGCCACTCGGGCGCGTAGCGGGGCGGATCGTCGGGGTCGGCCTCGCGCAGCTTCACGGTGGGCCGCGAGCCGGGTGTGCCGCTGGGGCCGGCGCCCGGGATGACGGCGCCCGCCGGCACGGCGTCACCCGCCCACGCGATCACCGCGTGACCCGGTGCCGCCACGGTGTCACCCGGCTTCGGGGCCGTGGCGTCCGCCGGCTTGGCGGCCTCCTGCTGCTCGGCAACCCCTCTGGGCCCGGGCTGCGTCGGAATCGTCCCGCTCTGCTGGGTCGTCGCCGGGTTCGTCATGCGGCCCTCCGGGGTTCGGTCGGAAGCCGGCGCAGTACCGCCGCCAGGCTCTGTGCGGTCGTCGCCCAGCCGTCGAGGGAGGCGCGGCGACTGCGGGCGGCGGCCTTGAGGCGACGCCGTACATCCGCCTCGCCGAACCAGCCGCGCAGTTCGGCGGCGATGGCGGCGGGGTTCTCCGGCGGGACGAGAATGCCGGGCACGCCGCCGTCGGGGGCGCGGCCGACGGCCTCGGGGAGCCCGCCCACGTCCGTGGCCATGACCGGGATGCCCCGGGCCAGTGCCTCGGTGACGGCCATGCCGTAGGTCTCGGCGTAGGAGGTGAGGACCATCAGGTCGGCCGTGGCGTAGCTGGCGTCGAGTGCGGCGCCGGACTTCGGGCCCGCCAGCTCCAGCCGGTCCTCGAGGCCGTGCTCGGCGATGAGGGACCGCAGATGGGCGACGTACTCGGGCTCCTGGGTGAGGCTGCCGACGAAGACGCAGCTCCACCGCAGGTCGGTCACCGTGGCCAGCGCCTCCACCAGCCGGTGCTGGCCCTTGCGCGGGGTCACGGCAGCGACGCACAGCAGACGCGAGACACCGTCGGTGCCGGGCGCGAGGGGCGCGATGTCGGCACCCGGGGCCGCGACGTGGACGCGCTCCGGGGGGAGGCCGTGGTGGGAGACCAGGCGGCGGACCGCCCAGTCGCTGGTGGCGATGACCGCCGGAACGGCCCGCAGCACCGCCCGCTCCTTGGCGTCCAGTTCGGCGGCCACGACCGGGTCGAGCCCGGTCTCGTCGCCGAGCGGGAGATGGACGAGGACGACCATGCGCAGCCGTTCGGCCTCCGGGACGACGATCTCCGGGACCCCGCAGGCCACCAGGCCGTCGAGCAGGACGACGGCACCGTCCGGCAGTCCGCTCAGGGCGCGGGCCAGTTCCGTACGGGCCTCGGCCCCCGGCTTGGGCCAGTCACCGGCGACGGCGTGCTTGGTCACCTGCCAGCCGAAGCCGGGCAGGTCCAGGCAGAGGCGCCGGTCGTAGGCGTTTCCGCCGCTGGGCGCCGCCGGGTCGTCGATGCCGCCCGGGAGCACGAAGTGCACGGTGCGCAGGGACATGGGGATGATCTCGGCGTTCTTCAGGGCGGCGTGCTGCACCGGAACATAGTTCAGGCGTGCCGGTCCGGTCTGCCCGGGCCGCTCGATGGTCGTGTCGGTCACAGCGCACGCTCGTAACTCGCCCAGGCGATGTGCGACTCGTGCAGGGTGACGGACAGGCCCGCGATGCCCTTGGCGCCCTCGCCCAGCGCCCCCTTGTGGATGCGCTCGGCGAGCCGGTCGGCGATGACCTTGGCGAGGAACTCCGTGGAGGTGTTGACCCCCGCGAAGTCGGGTTCGTTGTCGAGGTTGCGGTAGTTCAGCTCGCTGACAACGGCTCCGAGTTCCTGGGTGGCCAGCCCGATGTCGACGACGATGTTGTCCTCGTCCAGCTGCTCGCGCCGGAACGTGGCGTCCACGAGGAACGTGGCCCCGTGCAGGCGCTGCGCCGGTCCGAAGACGTCGCCACGGAAGCTGTGGGCGATCATGATGTGATCGCGGACGGTGATGCTGAACAACGGACGACCCTCCAGGTGCGGCGCGTCTGCTCCCCCGCTGTTGGCTGCCGGGGATGCCGGGTAATACGGCTCCTTGCCTTCCCCTGTTCAGCCTCCGCTACGTCTTTTCTCAGGTCAGGCGCTCTTGTCGTACCGATGTCGTACCGGATGGAACGAATCGTCAGCCGATGCGTCAATCGCTCTCGTCGTACGGGTCACTGCTTTCGTCGTAGCGGACTCGGTGGCACAGCGCCGGGATCTCGCCGGAGGCGAGCCTCGGCAGCACGTCCGGCAGCTCCTCGAAGCCGGATTCGCCGGTGACGAGGGCGTCGAGCGCCGGGTCGGCGAGCAGGTCGAGGGCGACGGCGAGCCGGTCGGCGTAGGTGCGGTTCGGGCGGGCCGGGGAGACGGTGCCGACCTGGCTCGAGCGGATGACGAGCCGCCGGGAGTGGAAGGCCTCGCCCAGCGGCAGGCTGATCCGCCGGTCGCCGTACCAGCTCAGTTCCAGCACGGTCCCCTCGGCGGTGAGGAGTTCCAGGGACCTGGCGAGTCCCTGCTCGGTGGCGCTGGCGTGGACGACCAGGTCGCACTCGCCCTCGGCGTCCGCGGGGGTGGCGAAGCCGACGCCCAGGGCCTTGGCGATGGCGGCACGGGACGGGTCGGCGTCGACCAGTTGGACGCGGACGCCGGGGAACCGGGCGAGCAGGGCGGCCACCGAGCAGCCGACCATGCCGCCGCCGACCACGGCGATCCGGTCGCCGACCAGGGGCGCGGCGTCCCACAGGGCGTTGACGGCGGTCTCCACGGTCCCGGCGAGCACGGCCCGTTCGGCCGGCACGGTGTCCGGTACGGGAGTGACGGCCCGTGCCGGGACGACGTACCGGCTCTGGTGGGGATAGAGGCAGAACACCGTACGGCCGGCGAGCTCCTCGGGCCCTTCCTCCACCACGCCGACGTTGAGGTAGCCGTACTTCACGGGGCCCGGGAAGTCGCCCTCCTGGAACGGTGCCCGCATGGCCGTGTGCTGGCTGACCGGCACACCGCCGCGGAAGACGAGCGTCTCCGTGCCGCGGCTCACTCCGGAATACAGCGTGCGGACCAGCACCTCGCCCTCGCCGCGCTCCGGCAGGGTGACGTCCCGGATGCCGCCTCGCCCAGGCGAGTCGATCCAGAACGCCCGTGCGGTGTGCTTCATCGAAGTCCTCCTGAACGATCGGGAAGCTGCTTGCGTACCGAGGGGTGCACAGGCCGCGCACAAGGTAGCGGCGTTGATCGACTCTGTCACGGCCGGAGGATGTTCGGTGGCCCTGAACAACACTTACGACGCGAGGCTCGTACAGCAGGAGACCGCCCTGGGGGCGGGAGTGCAGGTCCTGCTGCTCGCCCTGATCGGCACGGCGATCGGGATGGGCCCGGCGGGCTGGCTGACCGGCCTCGCGTTCGCCCTCGCCACCTGGGCGGTGCTCTCCCGGGCCCTGCACCGCTCCCGGCTGCGCTCCTTCGGCGCGGCCAACCGGGTCACCCTCGGCCGCGCCACCCTCGTCGGCGGGGTCACCGCGCTCGTCGCGGACTCCTTCCAGAGCTCGCCGCCCGTGTCGCTGTTCGTCGGCCTGACGGCCATCGCCCTGATCCTCGACGGCGTCGACGGCAAGGTGGCCCGCCGCACCGGCACCTCCACGGCGCTGGGCGCGCGCTTCGACATGGAGGTCGACGCGTTCCTGATCCTGGTGCTGAGTGTGTACGTGTCGATGGAGCTGGGCCCGTGGGTGCTGCTGACCGGCGGTATGCGGTACGTCTTCGTCGCCGCCGCGCGGGTCTGGCCCTGGCTGACCGCCGCCCTCCCGCCGAGCACCGCCCGCAAGACGGTCGCGGCGCTCCAGGGTGTGCTCCTGCTGGTGGCGGGCGCCGATCTGCTGCCGTACGCGGGCAACTTCGGGGTCGCCGCCCTGGCCCTGGGCCTGCTGGTGTGGTCGTTCGGGCGTGACGTGCTGTGGCTGTACCGGACCTCGCGGATCGAGAAGACGGCGCCCCGGCAGCAGGTGCGGGAACTGGTCGCGAGCTGACGCTCCGGCCCGTCAGGCCTCGAACCGCCCCCGCGCCGTCTCGATATGACCGAGGTACTGGTGGGTCCAGCCGCAGAGCAGGTCGACCGTGGCCCGCAGGGCCCGGCCCGGCTCGGTGAGCGTGTACTCGACCTTCGGCGGCACGGTGGGGTGCACCTTCCGGTCGACCAGGCCGTTGCGCTCCAGCATCCGCAGGTTCTGGGTGAGCATCTTGTGGCTGACGCCCTCGACCTCGTCGCGCAACTCGCTGAAGCGCAGGGTGCCTTCACCGAGGGCCTCGATGATCAGCAGGGCCCACTTGTTGGCGACGTCCGAGAAGATCTCACGCGCCAGTGAGTCCGCCCGCCGCAGATCCGCGTCCTCGGGCAGGCCGCTCAGCTCCTGCTTGGTCACCATCTGGTTCCCCAGTCACCGAAAAGTGCGTTCTTCCAGGTCGGCGGTCACTCTCCTACAGTTCCCGAGTAACCGCAAGAGAGCACGTAGACGCGTGCTCGACGGAAGGACAGGAACTGTGACGACCCCCGATGTCTACGACCACGCCATTCCGGCCGAGACCCACTTCGGCTACGCGCAGGCGATCCGGTCCGGCGACCTGATCCATGTCTCCGGGCAGCTCGCGTTCGACGAGGCGGGCGGCTTCCGCCCCGAGGACGACTGGGCCACCCAGCTCGAGCAGACCCACGTCAACATCGACAAGGTCCTGGCCCACTACGGCGTCACGCGCAACCAGATCGTCTCCCAGACCCTGTACGCGGTGGACCTGGTGCGCCACGCCGAGGTACTGGCCGAAGCCAACCGGGCGTATTTCGGCGCCCACCGCCCGGTCAGCACGGCCCTCGGTGTCACCGAGCTGACCTTTCCCGGGCAGTTGGTCGAGATCAGCTGTGTGGTCGACACGAAGCTGCCCGCGTGAAGGCGCTTCAGCGACGCGTCCCGGTACCCACCAGGGTCCGCTCGTAGGGGTCGAGGACGACGCCCTGAACCTCGGTGGAGACGCCGGCGATGATCTGCTGGTGGGCCAGCGGCACGACGGCGTCCGTGCCGAGGATCGCGGCCTCGGCGGCCATGGCGGCGTCCTGCCGCTCGCCGGTGCCGTCGGTCCCGTCGGCCTTGGCGACGGCCCGGTCGACGTTCTTGTCGCACAGCAGGGCCAGGTTGTAGCTGCCGTCGCAGGTGTAGTCACTGCCGAGGACGCCGACCGGGTCGCCGGTGTCGAGGAGGCTGTTGCGGGCGCCGATGAACGCGTCGAACTTCCCGGCGAGGGCGTCGCTCTCCAGCCGTGAGTACTCGCGCACTTCCAGCTTCACCTTGAAGCCGGCCTTCTCGAGCTGCTGTTGCACCACCTGGGCGACCTCGGGCAGCTCGGGCCGGTTGTCGTAGGTGGCGAGGGTGATCCGCTCACCGTCGGGCTCGGCGGCGTCCGCGCGCCCGGCCGGCTTCACCCGCTTACTCTCGGCCCAGGTGACGGCGGGACCGTAGATGCCCGCGCCCCGGTCGGCGTACCCCTCGAAGACGCCCTTGACGATGGTGGAGGAGTCGATCGCCGTGCGGGCGGCGGCGCGCAGCTTCGGGTCCTTGAAGGGACCGGCCTCGGTGTTGAGCTGCAGGCTGGTGGTGCGGGTGGTGCCGGCTTCCTTCAGGGTCGCCTTGTCGAGCGTGGCGGCCTGGGCGACGGGGATCGCCTCGGCGATGTCGATGTCGCCGGTGCGGACCGCGTTGGCGCGTGCGGTGCCGTCCTTGACGAAGCGCGCGTCGATGCCGGAGGCCTGGGCGCGGCCGCCCCAGTAGTCGTCGAAGCGGTCGAGGGTGGCGGAGCCGCCGTTGACCTTCGTGATCTCGAAGGGGCCGGTGGCGGTTCCGACCGGGTCGGGGTTGCCCTTCTCGCCGTACGCCTTCGGGGAGAGGATCGCGAGGCTCGGGCTGGACAGACGCATGGGCAGGACGGGATCGGCGGCGGCCGTGGTGACGCGTATGCCGCGGTCGCCGTCGGCCTTCGCGTCGAGCGTGACACCGGCGAGGGCGGCGGGAGCGGGCTTCGCCTTCGTGGCGCGGGTGAGCGCGGCGGCCACGGCGGACGGGGTGACGTCCGCGCCGTCCTGGAAGGTGGCCTCGCGCAGGGTGAACCGCCAGGTGCGGTCGTTCTCGCGGCGCCAGGACTCGGCGAGCGCGGGGGCCGCGGAGCCGTTGGCGTCGAGGGCGGTCAGTCCCTCCGTGACGCCGAGACGGCTGAGGAGCGTGGCGTCGGCTCCGTACGGCGAGAAGTTCTCGGCGGGCGGGAAGGCGAGGGCGACCCGCAGCCGGGAGCCCGACTGCCCGCCGTTCGACGACGACTCCCCTCCCGGGGAGGCGAAGCAGCCGGCCAGGCACGGGGCGAGGACGAGGACGGCGAGGAACCGGAAGGGACTCTTGATGCTTTGAACACGCACTTGCACAGCATATGCATCCACTGATCCCGAACGGCCCAAGGGATTTGACAGTGGTGGCGATCACTCCCTAAACCTAGCCACATGACATCCATTTTCAAAAAGGTGGAGTGGCCGTGAGGATCGCGTTCGTCGGCAAGGGCGGCAGCGGCAAGACCACGCTGTCGGCACTCTTCTCCCGCCATCTGGCGCGCTCCGGCGCCCCGGTCCTCGCCATCGACGGCGACATCAACCAGCACCTGGCCGAGGCGCTCGGCGGGCAGGAGAAGTCCGCCCCTCCCCTGGGTGCCCACCTGTCCTCGATCAAGGACTGCCTGCGCGGTACGAACCCCCGCATCACCTCCCGCGAGGCGATGATCAAGACCACTCCCCCGGGACGCGGCTCCCGCCTCCTGCGCCCGCTCGGCGAAGACGAACTGCACGCCCGGCACGTCGGCCGCGCGGGCGGCGTACCCCTGATGGTCACGGGCGAGTTCGACGAGTCCGACCTGGGCGTGGCCTGCTACCACTCCAAGCTCGGCGCGGTGGAGTTGTACCTCGGCCACCTGCTCGACGGTCCCGGCGAATACGTCGTGGTCGACATGACGGCGGGCGCGGACGCCTTCGCCTCCGGCCTGTTCACCCGCTTCGACATCACCTTCCTGGTGGCGGAACCCACGCGCAAGGGCGTCTCGGTCTACCGCCAGTACCGCGACCACGCCCGCGAGTTCGGCATCCGTGTCGCCGTGGTCGGCAACAAGGTGACCTGCGAGGACGACCTGCTCTTCCTCAAGGAAGAAGTAGGGGACGACCTCCTGACCCACCTGATCCACTCCCCCTGGGTCCGCTCCGCCGAACAGGGCCGCGCCGAGGCCGGCCCGGACCCCCTGGCATCCCTGGAGCCGCACAACCGCCACGCGCTCACCGTCCTCCGCGAGGCAGTCGACGCCCACCCCCGCGACTGGGACCGGCTCCACCGGCACGCCGTCGAGTTCCACCTGCGCAACGCCCGGGCGTGGGCGGACGGCCGCGCGGGAGAGGACTTGGCGGCCCAGGTGGACCCGGACTTCGTCCCGGGGCCGGCCGCCTTGGCCTGAGGCGCACCCTTCATGTCCCTCGGCGTCTCCCCGAAGGTCCTCTCCGAAGCCGAGATCCTGAACCAGTCGCTGGAGTTCAGGTACTGCCGCCCCACCCACCGGCTACTCGATCCCCGTGGCGTCGAGTAGCCGGACCACGTCCTTGCGCCCGTATCCGAGCAGTCGGGCGCGGTCAGCGGCCATCAGCACCAAGTGCGCGACGATCTTCGCCGCGTATCCGTTCTTGTTCTCCGCGTCGAACCATTCCTGGGGTTTCTCCACACCCAGGCTGTTCATCACGAGGCCGTGGTCTCGGCGGACCTCCGCGACGGTTCCGGCGACCGCGGCCATGAGCGTCTTGCCCGGCCGCTCGCACTCCAAGGCGAAACACCCCCAGTCGACCGGCACGCACCCCTCCGGCGGACGCGCCCGCAGTCCCGCATACCTCTCGTCCCCGAACCCGGAGGCCCGGAACTCGTCGTGCACCAAAGAGAACCGATGGAACCCGGGCCGGACCGGAGGCGGTGGAGGCGTGTACTCCCACCCGGCGTCCTCGTACAACTGCCGCTTCACTTCTTCTTCTTCGGCATGCGTCACGGTGAAGCCGTTGGCCTCGTTGCGACCGGTCGTCGTACCGTCCGGGTTGCGGTGGAAGTGCAGGCCCATGGCGTGCTCCTGTTGTCGTGATGTCGATGGACGAGAAGTCCCGTCACCAGCTCGAACGGCCCGCGAAGCCGGCCCGTGCCCACTTCCGGGCGGCATCACCCGATCGCGTGATACAGGCGGCGTGGGAAGTGGCCGACCAAGCGGGCTGGGCGGTTGTTACGCTCCTCCGGTGAGCATTCCGGGCCCCGCAGAGATCCAGGCGCTGCACGAGAAGCACGCGCCCACCGCCGAAGCGTTCAGGCTCGTCCACACGCACTGCGAGATCATCTGGGGAATCGCCGAACAGCTCCTCTCCGCGCCCCACCTCGCTCACCTCGATGCCGAACTGGTCCGCGCCGGCTGCCTCCTTCATGACATCGGCGTCTACCGCCTCTACGGGGCCGACGGACGCCTGGACCACGAGAACTACGTCCGACACGGACTGCTCGGCCACGAGATCCTCGAAGCGGAGGGCTTCCCCGAACCCCTCTGCCGCTTCTGCTCCCACCACACCGGAGTGGGACTGACGCGGCACGACATCGTGAGCCAAGGTCTGCCTCTCCCTCCCGCCGACTACCTGGCGGTGACGGAGGAGGAGAGGCTGGTCATGTACGCGGACAAGTTCCACACCAAGTCCAGGCCGTCGGCCTACCTCTCCCCCGACGAATACGCCGCCCATATCCGCCGCTTCGGCGCGGACAAGGTGACCGCTTTCCAGACCCTGCGCGCGGAGTTCGGCGACCCGGACCTCACCGGACCGGTGCCGTGCGGGGCGGCATCCAGCGGGCGGCCGGTACCTGGGTGACTCACGGCGGTCCTGGGCACTCGGTGAGCACACGTGCCCGTGTCCGACGGCGTGTGGCAGAGGTGCTCGTCGGGCACGACCCGCAGGACAAATACACCCGCCAGATCGCCCACTCGGCCTACGTGCGCACCCAGTGACGTTCCACCCGCGCCGGCTTGACGAACCGCCCCTTCTCCGCGACCCACGGATACGGAAGGCTCAGTCGGCGCAGGTCGAGAGGCCTACGGAACGGTGACGATCAGTCCTTCCTGGACAGCCCGGTCCAATAGCTCTTGCTCGTCGTACTCGACGAGGTCCACGAGGTCGGTTCCGTGCGTCATCAACGACACGAGGACGCCCACGTCGGGGACGTCGACGGAGATGTCGTACCCGTAAGGGAGGCCCCCTCCCGGTTCCGGACGGGAAGGGGAGGGGGCCAGTGAGCCCTACCGCACCGGCGCCTCGACCGGTGCCGGCGCATAGCCGGTCGGCCGGGCCGTGAAGGTGCCGCGGCCCTGGGTGCGGCTGCGCAACCGGGTCGCGTAGCCGAACAGTTCGGCCAGCGGCACGGTCGCGGTGACGACCGCCGCGCTCGCCCGGGTGACCGAGCCGGTCACCCGGCCGCGCCGGGCCGCGAGGTCGCCGAGCACACCGCCCACCGCGTCCTCGGGCACGGTGACCGTGACCTCGACGACCGGCTCCAGCAGGACCATCGCGCAGGCGCGCAGGGCCTCGCGGAGGCCGAGGCGGCCGGCCGTGCGGAACGCCGTGTCCGAGGAGTCCTTCACATGGGTCGCCCCGTCGGTGAGCGTGACGCGCAGCCCGGTCACCGGGTGACCGCCGAGCGGCCCTTCGGTGAGGGCGTCACGGCAGCCGGCCTCGACCGCCCTGACGTACTCCTGCGGCACGCGCCCGCCGACGACGGCCGAGCGGAAGGCGAAGCCGGTTTCGTACGGCTCCACGTCGAGGACGACATGGGCGAACTGCCCTGCCCCGCCGTCCTGTTTGACGTGCCGGAACACCAGTCCGGACACGCCCCGGCCGACCGTCTCGCGATAACTGACCCGGGGGCGGCCGATGTTGACGTCCACGCCCAGCTCGCGCCGGATTTTCTCCACCGCCACCTCCAGATGCAGTTCACCCATGCCCGAAAGCACCGTCTGCCCGGTCTCCGGGTCGGTCCGCACGACCAGCGAGGGATCCTCCTCGGTCAGCCGCGCCAGCCCCGACGCCAGCCGGTCGGTGTCGCCGGCCCTGCGGGACTCGACCGCGACCGAGACCACCGGCTCGGGCACGCCCGGAGGCTCCAGGACGAGCGGGGCGTCCGGCGCGCACAGGGTCGAGCCGGCCCGGGCGGACTTCAGCCCGACGACGGCGACGATGTCGCCGGCGACCGCCCGGTCCAGCGGTGCGTGCCGGTCGGCCTGGACGCGCAGGATCCGGCCGATCCGCTCGGTGCGCCGCGCGCTCGCGTCCCACAGGGTGTCTCCCTTCTCGATCGTTCCCGAGTAGATCCGCAGATAGGTCAGCCGGCCCGTCGATGTGGCGTGCACCTTGAACGCGAGGGCGGCCGGCGGTGCCGCCGGGTCGGCGGGCCGCTCCTGTTCCTCGCCTTCGTCGGTGCCGCGGACCGGCGGCACGTCCAGCGGCGACGGCAGATAGGCCACGACCGCGTCGAGCAGCGGTTCGACACCGCGGTTGCGGTACGCCGAGCCGCACAGCACGACCACGCCGTCGCCGTCCCGGGTCAGGTCCCGCAGCGCCGAGGAGAGGGTCCGCTCGCCGAGCGTGCCTGTGTCGCAGAACTCCTCCAGCGCGCCCGGATGGAGTTCCGCCACGGCTTCCTCCAGCGCCCGGCGGCGTGCCAGGGCTTCGTCCCGGAGGTCGTCCGGGACCGGTGCCTCCTCGCAGGTGTCACGGTCGGTCCACAGCAGCGCGCGCAGGCGTACGAGGTCGACGACACCGGTGAAGGTGTCCTCGGCGCCGATGGGCAACTGCACGACCAGCGGAGCCGGGTGCAGCCGCTCCCGGATCGACGCGACGGCCGCGTCGAGGTCGGCTCCGGCGCGGTCCATCTTGTTGACGAACGCGATCCTCGGTACGCCGTGCCGGTCGGCCTGCCGCCACACCGACTCGCTCTGCGGCTCCACCCCGGCCACCGCGTCGAACACGGCCACCGCGCCGTCGAGCACCCGCAGCGCACGCTCCACCTCGTCGGCGAAGTCGACGTGCCCTGGGGTGTCGATCAGGTTGATCCGGTGACCGTCCCAGGCGCAGCTCACCGCCGCGGCGAAGATGGTGATGCCCCGGTCGCGCTCCTGCGGATCGAAGTCCGTGACGGTCGTGCCGTCGTGGACCTCGCCGCGCTTGTGCGTGGTTCCGGTGGCGAACAGGATCCGTTCGGTGACGGTGGTCTTGCCGGCGTCGACGTGGGCGAGGATGCCGAGGTTGCGGACGACGGCGAGGGGGTTGTGGTTGGTGCGCACGGCCCATGGCCTTTCGAGGCGATCAGGAAGGGGGCAGCGCGATTTCCGGGCGAGGCAGGTGTGGTGACACACGTCTGCTTCGGCCTGC
>NZ_JBHUQX010000113.1:0-22664 GCF_042674225.1 Streptomyces sp. NPDC056948 | reverse complement strand
CCATTCGCATGTCCGTCGCGGGCCGGTGGGGACTCGTCGCACATTCCCCGCACCGCTGGGCATGGCCCCGAACCCCGGTCCCGGCATATCGTTACAGAAGCATACGAAATCGGACCTCTGGACGAGGAGGTCGGCATGGTCGAAGAGCTGATGGGGGCGGTGGCGGCGGTCTGCGCCGGTGGTCTGGTGTATCTGGCCGCGGCGGCGCGGGTCGTCAAGCAGTACGAGCGCGGGCTCGTCTTCCGGCTCGGGCGCGTGCACGGGGATGTGCGGCGGCCCGGGTTCAACATGATCATTCCCGCGGTGGACCGGATGCGCAAAGTCAATCTGCAGATCGTGACGATGCCGATCCCCGCCCAGGAGGGCATCACCCGCGACAACGTGACCGTGCGGGTCGACGCGGTGGTGTACTTCAAGGTCGTGGACCCGGCGGCCGCGATCGTCAATGTCGAGGACTACCGCTTCGCCGTCTCCCAGATGGCCCAGACGTCCCTGCGCTCGATCATCGGAAAGAGCGAGCTGGACGACCTGCTGTCCAACCGGGAGAAGCTCAACCAGGGCCTGGAGCTGATGATCGACAGCCCGGCCGTGGAGTGGGGCGTGACCATCGACCGGGTGGAGATCAAGGACGTGTCCCTGCCGGACACGATGAAGCGCTCCATGGCCCGCCAGGCCGAGGCCGACCGTGAGCGGCGGGCTCGTCTGATCAACGCGGACGCCGAGTACCAGGCCTCGAAGAAGCTGGCCCAGGCCGCCCGCCAGATGGCCGACACGCCGTCCGCGCTCCAGCTCCGGCTGCTCCAGACCGTGATGGCCGTGGCGGCGGAGAAGAACTCCACGCTGGTGCTGCCCATCCCGGTGGAGCTGCTGCGGTTCCTGGAACGCGGCCGTGATGAGGGCGGACAGCCCCAGACGCAGGCACAGACACCCGAACAGACACAGGCCTCCCTCGACGCGGCGGAGCAGCCCATCGACAAGACGGAACAGGCCATGGAGGAGCTGCGACGGGCGGTGGAGCAGTGACCCGCGCTACGCGCGTGGTTCACGCCGCCCGCACCAGGTGATAGACACAGCGGGATCACAGTTCCTGTCCGCCAGCAGGAAGGTTCCCCCATGACCGAAACCGGTCGTTTCGCCACGCGACGTCAGGTGCTCGCCGGAACGGGCGCCCTGGGCATCGGGATCGGATTCTCCGGTGCCCTGCCCGAACTCTTCGCCGGCACCGCCGCCGCACAAGGCCTCGGCCACCACGGCTACGGCCCGCTCGTCCCCGACCCGAAGGGCCTGCTCGACCTCCCGGAAGGCTTCCGCTACCGGGTGCTCTCCCGCCAGGGAGACGAACTCCGGTCGGGTGAGGGCAAGGTCCCCTCCAACCACGACGGCATGTCGGCCTTCGCCGGCAAGGGCGGCCGGGTCCATCTGGTCCGCAATCACGAGAACCGCGCCGACGGCAAGGTCCCGGTCCCCACGGTCCAGGGCCTTACCTACGACCCGGCCGGCAAGGGCGGCTGTACGGCCCTGACGCTGGACGCCCGCAACAACGTCGTGTCGGAACGCGTCGCGATCGCCGGCACCGCCGTGAACTGCGCGGGCGGCCCCACCCCGTGGGGCACCTGGCTGACCTGCGAGGAGACCGAGGACAGGGCCGGCACCAACGGCTACACCAAGGACCACGGCTTCATCTTCGAGGTCGACCCGGTCGACCCGCACCGCACCGGAGCCGTACCGCTGACCGCGATGGGCCGCTTCCAGCACGAGGCGATCGCCGTCGACCCCCGGCGGGGTGTGGTGTACGAGACGGAGGACGCCTTCGAGAAGCCCTTCGGCCTCTTCTACCGCTTCCTGCCGAATAAGCCGCTGGGCGGCCGGGGTTCGCTGCGTGCGGGCGGCCGGCTCCAGGCCATGCGGGTGCCCGGCGTGCCCGACCTGTCCACGATCCAGTCCGTCGGCGCTGCCGCCGAGTTCGACGGCGTCGAGTGGGTGGACGTACCGGACCCCCAGGCCGCGCAGACGCCGATCCGGTTCCAGGACTTCGGCCGCGGGGGCATCACGCACGCGCAGAAGCTGGAGGGCTGCTACTGGGGCGGCCGGTCGGTGTACTTCGTGTCGTCCTTCGCCCGCCGCTCGGACGGTTCGACGGCCGACCACTACGGGCAGATCTGGCGCTACGACCCCGAGCGCCGCCGGCTGACCCTGGTGATCGTCTTCGGCCCGGACACCGACATCCAGCTTCCGGGAGAGTCGCCGGACAACATCTGCCTGGCACCCAGCGGCGGCCTCATGGTCAGCGAGGACGGCAACGGCGCCCAGCATGTCTACGGCGTGACCAGGCGCGGCGAGGTGTACGCGATGGCCCGCGGCCGGCAGAACATCGGCACCCCCGAGGAGCCCGAGTGGGGTGAGTTCGCCGGCGTGACCTTCTCCCCCGACGGCGACACGATGTACGTCAACTGCTACACACCCGGCACCACGTTCGCGGTGACGGGCCCCTGGCGCCGGTAGCCGCGGCCGCGCTCCCGACCGGGGCGCCGGGTGCGGAACCCGGTGCCCCGGCGGATGATCGAGGCTCCAGGCCGAAAGGGGGCCCGGTGGGTCACAAACACGGCACCTTGTTGCGTGAGCGGCTGCGCGTCCCGGCCGGTGAGCCGCTCGACCTGTCCCGTCACGACGCCGCAGCCACCCCCGGCGGCCCGGACGGCAAGACGGCGGGCAGGGCCGCCACGGTCCGGATCGGCGAGCGCCTCGCCATCCTCCAGGAGCGGCTGTGGGCGGCGAGCACCGCGGGCGACCGGCGCCGCGTCCTGCTGGTCCTCCAGGGCATGGACACCAGCGGCAAGGGCGGCACGGTCAAGCATGTGATCGGCCTGCTCAACCCGTCCGGCTGCCGCATCACGCCGTTCAAGGCACCGACGGCCGAGGAGCGCGCGCACCCCTTTCTGTGGCGCGTGGAGAAGGCGCTCCCGCTCCCCGGCGAACTGGGCATCTTCGACCGCTCGCACTACGAGGACGTCCTGATCGCCCGCGTCCGCGGCCTGGCGTCCGCCACCGAGATCAACCGGCGCTACGAGCAGATCAACCGCTTCGAGAAGTCCCTCACGGACGACGGCGTGACCCTGGTCAAGTGCTTCCTGCACCTCTCCTACGAGGAGCAGCGCCGCCGGCTGCTCAAACGTCTCGACGAGCCGGAGAAGCGCTGGAAGTTCGCGGCCTCCGACATCGACGACCGCGCCCTGTGGCCCGCGTACCAGGAGGCCTACGAGATCGCCATGGAGCGTTGCGGTCCCTCGTACGCGCCCTGGTACCTGGTCCCGGCCGACCGCAAGTGGTACCGCAACTGGGCGGTCAGCACCCTGCTCCTGGAGCTGCTGGAGGAGCTGGACCCGCGGTATCCCGAGGCGGACTTCGACGTGGCGGAGATCCGGAAGCGGCTGCTGCGGCAGTCCTGATCCGTCCGGTCAGGCGGCCAGCAGGGCGTCGATCTGGCCGACGGCCTCCTTCAGGCCCTCCTCCATGCCCATGGTGACGAGCTGCTCCATCTGCTCACGGGAGTCGAAGAGGGAGCGCATCTCCATCCGGGTGCCGCCGCCGCGCTCGGTGAGGGTCACCCGCACGGAGATGGTCGGCATGTCGTCCTTGGGCTTTCCGTCGTCGTCGGCGAAGCCGTCGGTGAACTCCAGGGCCGTCGGCGGGGTGACCGAGGAGATCCGCCACCAGCCGCGGTGCCGGTCGCCCTCCGGTCCGGTCATGAAGTACGTGACCTCTCCGCCGGGGGTCAGGTCGTGCTGTTCCACCGTGGCCGGGTAGGTCGGCGGTCCCCACCAGCGCTCCAACTGCCGGGGGTCGGCCCACAGCCGCCACACCCGCTCGACGGGGGCGGCGAAGTCGGCGATCAGGGTGAGGGTGAGGTGGTCGAGGTCCTTGTCGACACTGGTGACAGTCATCTCTCGGGTCCTTCCGTAGCGTCGTTCTCTTCGGTTCCGGGGTCCTCGGCGAGCAGCCGGGCCATCCGGTCCACGCGCCCGCGCCATGCCGACTCGAGTTCGTCGAGGGCCTGGCGTGCGCGGCCCACCGCTTCGGGGTCCGTGCACACGAGCTGCTCCCGTCCGCTGCGCTGCTTGGTGACGAGACCCGCCCGCTCCAGCACGGCGACGTGCTTCTGCACCGCGGCGAAGCTCATCGGGTAGGCCTCGGCCAGCCGCGACACCGACAGCTCCCCGCGCACGCAGCGGCGCAGTATGTCCCGGCGCGTGGTGTCGGCCAGGGCGTGGAACAGCCGGTCCACCGTCTCGTCGCTCAACTCATCTACAACCATTTGGTTGTACGTTAGCTCTGCCGGCCCGTCCTGTAAAGCGACACGCCCGCCCGCTGAAGCGGACCCTCGGGGGTACTCGGCGACCCATGAGCGAGAAGGAGCAGGTCAGCAGCTCGTACTGGCTTCAGACGGCACCGGACGGCCATCACCCGGCCCTGGCCGAGGACCTGGACGTCGACGTGGCGGTGATCGGCGCCGGGATCGCCGGACTGTGCACGGCGTGGGAGCTGACGCGGGCCGGACGGAGCGTGGCGGTGCTGGAGGCCGGGCGGGTCGCGGCCGGGGTCACCGGGCACACCACCGCCAAGGTCACCGCCCTGCACACGCTCGTCTACGACAAGCTGCGGCGCACCCGCGGCCCCGAGGGCGCGCGGCTGTACGCCCGCTCCCAGTCCGAGGCGATCGAGCGCGCGGCCGGGATCGTCGCGGAACTGGGCATCGACTGCGAGTGGGAGACCCGGAGCGCCTACACGTACGCGTGCGACGCGGGCCGGGTGGACGGACTGCGCGCCGAGGCGCGGGCGGCCGCCGAGGCCGGGCTGCCCGCCTCGTTCGTGACGGAGACCGGGCTGCCCTTCCCGGTGGCGGGCGCGGTCCGGGTCACCGGGCAGGCCCAGTTCCACCCGCGCAAGTACCTGCTGGCCCTCGCCTCCGACCTGGTCGAACACGGCGGGCACATCTACGAGGACACCGCCGTCCTCGGCCTGGACGAGGGCGAGCCGTGCCGGCTGTCGACCACCACCGGGGCGACGGTCAGGGCCCGGGACGTCGTCGTCGCGACGCACTACCCGATCTTCGACCGGGCCCTGCTGTTCGCCCGGCTGTCGCCGCGCCGCGAGCTGGTCGTGGCCGGGACGATCCCCGCGGACCGGGACCCCGACGGCATGTTCATCACGCCCGACGAGGGCATCCGCTCGGTGCGCACGGCACCGCACGAGGGCGATCGGCGGCTGCTCATCGTCACCGGCGAGCACTTCACACCGGGCACCGGCGACCCGCGGTCCCGCTTCGAGCACCTCACCGCCTGGGCCAGGGGCCACTTCCCGGACCTGGACGTCACCCACCGCTGGGCCACGCAGGACACCGACCCCACCGACACCGTGCCCATGGTCGGCCCGCTGCACCCGGGTGCGCGGCACGCGTATGTGGCCACCGGCTTCGGCGGCTGGGGCATGAGCGGCGGCATGATGGCGGGCCGCCTCCTCACCGCGCAGATCACGGGCGAGGAGTGCGCGTGGAGCGGCCTGTACGACCCGCGGCGGTTGCGTCCGGCCGTGCGTGAGGCGCCGTCGTTCCTCAGGACGCAGGCCAAGGTCGCCGGGCACTTCGTGGGCGACCGGCTGCGGCCCGTGCCGCCCGTGGAGGCCCTGCCGCCCGGCGAGGGCGCCGTGGTGCGCGCCGACGGCCACCGCGTCGCGGTCTACCGGGACGACGACGGCAGCCTGCACGCCGTCTCCGCCCGCTGCACCCATCTGGGCTGCCTGGTCGCCTTCAACGGCGCCGAGCGCGCCTGGGAGTGCCCCTGCCACGGCTCCCGCTTCGACACGGACGGCAAGGTGATCCAGGGCCCGGCGACCAAGCCGCTGGAGCAGCGGGACATCTGACGGCCGGGTGACACCCGCGGTCGTCACGCATAAGGCAACGATCCCGCTCATATCTTCATACGGTGATCACCCTTCTCCGCCGTGCCACCGCCGTGTGCGCCCTGAGCACGGCCCTCGCCGCCTGCGGTACCACCCACCCCCCGCAGGCGGCCGACCCACCGGTGCCCGCACCACCCCCGAGGCCCCCGACCCTCGCCCCCGGACCGGCCGGCCTCACCCCCGTCTTCGAGCACGGCCCCCGAACCCGCGGCCGGACCGTCGCGCTCACCTTCGACGCCGACATGACCGCCGGGCAGGGGGCGCGGGCGGCGTCGGGTGAGCGGTTCGACCATCCGCGGCTGATCTCGACGCTGCGCGCGCTGAAGGTGCGGGCCACCGTGTTCATGACCGGGAGGTGGGCCGAGGAGTACCCGGACCAGGCCCGCTCCATCGGCCGGGACCCGCTCTTCGAGGTCGCCAACCACTCCTACAGCCACTACGCCTACACGCGGGACTGCTACGGCCTGCCGACCGTGCCCGAGGAGCGGAAGCGGTCGGACGTGGAGCGGGCGTACACCGCGTTCCGGAAGGCCGGCGTGCGGGATCCGATGCCGTACTTCCGCTTCCCCGGCGGCTGTTACGACCGCCGGGCCCTGAGGGCCCTGACCCCGACCGGGGTGACCGCCGTGCAGTGGGACGTGGTCGGCGGTGACGCGTTCGAAACGGACCCGGACGTGGTCGCCCGGCAGGTGCTGGACGGGGTGCGGCCCGGTTCGGTGGTCGTCCTGCACTGCACCCGCAGCGCCGCCCCGGCGACCGAACGGGCGGTACGGACGATCGTGCCGGAGCTGCGCCGCAGGGGCTTCCGATTCGTGAAGGTGTCCGAGCTGATCGGGGCCGTGGGCAGCCGCCCCTGACCGGCCTACGCTGGAGGTATGAGCGAGGACGACTACTGCCTGATCGCCTCGGCCAGGCCGCCCCGGGCGGAGGGCCCGCCGTACGCCGAGTGTGTGCTGTGCCGGGAGCCCACGGAGTACCCGGAGTCGTACAAAGGCATCACCCTCTGCCCGGTCTGCGAGTGGCAGGAGGCGCAGCGCACGGCCTGCTCAGGGTGATCGGCGGGAGGCGAGCGCACCGGCCAGGGCCAGCGCGGCGGCCGTGACCAGGACTGCCGCTGCCAGGGGCAGCAGCGGGAGCGGGACCGTGCCCGACCGGGAGCCGGTCACCAGGCCCTGCACCGCCGCCTGGGCCGGGGAGCCGGTGGCCACCAAGGACAGCAGTGCCGCGAGCAGCAGAGCCAGGACGGCACGGCCCCGTGACCGCAGCAACGGCCGACTCGTGAGCGCGCCGACGGCCGTGCCGAGCAGGGCACAGGCCAGGGCGGCGAGCAGCCCGGCACCGCAGGCGGGGGCGAGCGGCACCCGAGTGCTGTGGTCCGAGGCGACCGGGTCGCTGAGCAGCGTCACGAGAAGGGTCGTGACCGAGCCGAGCGCCGCCGCGCCGGCCAGCGCCACCAGCAGGCAGGCCACATGTGCCCGGGCGGGCCCGACGGCTGCCGCCACGCAGCCGCGCGCGGCCTCCGGCTCGCCTGCGACGCAGATCCGCGCCAGCCAGGCCGCGACGGGCAGCAGCGCGGCGGCGGAGTAGCCCAGCGAGTCGAGCACCGGCTGGCCGGCCTGGACGCTGATGACGAGGAAGGCGGCGTACAGCAGGAACGGCGACAGCCAGCGCTGCGAGCGCAGCAGCAGGGCGGCGTGGTAGCGCAAAAGGGCGGTCATCGGCTGCTCCCGGGGGCGTCCGCCCGCGGTGCCACGCGCACCACGTGCCAGGGCGGGCGGGCGGTGAGCAGGGCGCGGAGCAGGACGTCGGAGTGCGAGGCGGGGACGGTCAGGCGGTAGCTGCCCGGCCCTGTCTCCTCGGCCGAGACGGCGGTCCGCCGCACGTCTTCGGGAAGCAGCCCGTCCGGCGGGCCCTGTGCCTCGACCGTGACGTGCGGTCCGGACGGAAGCGGTCCCGCCACGTCACACGGGACGAGGCTGCCGTCGAGCACCGCGTACGTCGCGTCCGGCAGGCCCGCGAGGCGGCCAGGGTCGTGGTCGACGAACACCACGGAACCGCCCGCCGCCGTGCGCTCGGCGACCGCCCGCTCCAACTCGGCGCGGGCATCGGTGTCCAGGCCGGTCCACGCCTCGTCCAGCACCAGCAGCTCCGGCTCCGCCAGCAGGGCCTGCGCGACCGCGACCTTCTGACTGCTGCCCTTGGACAGCCGGCTCATCGGCGTATCGGCGTACGCGGCGGCCCCGAGGCGCTCCAGCCACTCGCCGGCGGCACGGGCGGCCGCCGTGCGGGACAGGCCGTGCACGGTGCCGAGGTGGGTGAGGTAGCCGACGGCGGTGAAGGGCAGGGCGGGCGGGAACCGCTCGGGGACATACGCCGTGCGCGGCCGGCCGGTGATCCGGCCTTCGCTGGGAGCGTCGATACCGGCGAGCAGTCGCAGGAGGGTGGACTTGCCGGTGCCGTTGGCGCCTTCGACGCGGACAAGCCGGCCCGGGGCCACTGTCAGGTCGACGCCACGCAGCACCCAGGGGCCGCGCAGGCCGTAGCGGCGGCCCGCGTTCTCCAGGCACAGGTCGGGTCGCATGGGGCCCATCCTGCACGATCTTGCGGCTGGCAGACTGGGGTTCGTGAGCGAAAACCCGACGCCCGTGAGCGACAGTCCCTTCCGGTCCGAGCCCTCGGCGCGTGACACGGCACCGCAGTTCGTGCTGCCGATGGTCGTGCGGATCGAGCGGGCGGACCCGCCGGCGCGTACGGACGCGCTCGAGACGGCCGCGCTGGCCGTGCTGACGATCCTGGGCGACGAGCGGTCGGCCGGCGACGGCGAGTGGGCGCAGGCCATGCGGGACTGGCAGGACGCCCGGATCCGCAAGGTGGTGCGACGGGCGCGCGGTGCCGAATGGCGGCGGGCCGAGGCACTGCCCGGCATCACGGTCACCGGCGAGTCGGCCCAGGTGCGGGTCTTCCCGCCGGTCCCGCTGGACGGCTGGCCCAAGGACCTGGCCCGGCTCCAGGTCTCCGGCACCGACCTGGACGACCCGGAGCCGCCGGTGGACGCGGACCCGGCCGCCCCCGTGCTGTGGGTGAACCCGCACCTCGGCATGACGGCCGGCAAGGCGATGGCCCAGGCGGGCCACGCCGCCCAACTGACCTGGTGGGAGCTGACCGACGAGGAGCGGGCCGCCTGGCACGACGCGGGTTTCCCGCTCGCCGTACGGACGGCCGCCCCGGCCCGCTGGCCGGAACTGACGAACAGCGGGCTGCCGGTCGTCCGGGACGCCGGGTTCACGGAGATCGCCCCCGGCGCGACCTTCGCGGTGGAGGGGGTCGACCGTATCCGTGCCCTCGCGCGCGAGGAACGGCCGTAGGGCGGCGCGTCAGGTCGTGATGGTGGTCACGGCGTCGACGCCGTAGGTGCGCGCGTAGCCGTTCTCGGTGCCGACGAGGAGGTCGACGACCTCGAAGTAGCGGTCCCAGAAGGGGGTTTCCCGCAGAGCGTCGACGAGGAGCTGGTAGGCGTGGTGGTCGTCCGCCTCCCAGACCCAGACGTCGGTGACGCGCGCGGAGTAGAACTCCGTGTCGTAGAAGCGTGACCGGACGCCTGTGGTCCTGGCCTTGATCACGGGGACGACCTCGGTGGCGAAGGCGTTCACTCGCTCATGGGGAGTCATGGCGAGCCATTCGGGCGTGGTCTTGACGAGCATGAATGCCGTCACGGGCACAGTGGTTTCCTCGGTGGACATCGTGGCTCCTTCGGTGCGGGTGGGTGTGGGTCAGCCCTGGACTGCGGGCTTGAGGGTCTCGGCGCACCACCGCGCGAACGTGGTGGGGGTCGCGGTGTCCGGGGTGCGGATGGCACCGGCGTCGAGGCCGTCGTCCTTGGCCCGCTTCATGTCGGCGATGCCCTGGACGAACGCCTCGTCGAGGCCGTAGCCGGCGAGAGTGGCGCGCAGGTCGTCGAGCGACTGGCGTTCGTAGCGGACGGGACGGCCGAGCTGCTCGCTCATGACGCGGGCGAGATCATCGGGAGAGACGTCCTCGGGGCCGAGGACCGGGACGCTGTCCGCGCCGGTCCAGGAGCGGTCCAGCAGCAGGCGGGCGGCGACGGCGGCGATGTCGGCGACCGCGACGAAAGGGGCCTTGCGGTCGGCGGCGACGGTGTCGGTGAAGACGCCCTTCTCGCGGATCGAGTCGGCCTCCTCCAGGAGGTTCTCGAAGAACGACGGGTTGGCCAGGGCCCGGTAGGCGACGCCGGTGCCCGCGATGAGGTCGTCCATGGCGAGGGAGGCGGTGACGAGTCCGGCGCGGTCGGCGACCGGGGTGCCCCGGCCGAGCGCGGAGACGCCGACGACATGGCCGACGCGGTGGGCGGCGAGCGCCTTCGTGGCGGGGAGGGTGAAGCCGGAGTAGGCGTCGTACGGGGGCAGGGAGGAGTCCGGGGGCACGAGCCAGAAGACGGCGTCCGCGCCGTCGAAGGCCCGGTCGACGACCTCGGCGTCGCCGTGCGAGCCGGTGATCACCTCGACGCGGTCGCGCACCGTGTCGGGGAGCCGCGCGGGGTCGCGCACGACCACGCGCAGTTCCTCGCCCCGGGCGGGGGCGGAATCCAGGAGCAGGGGCAGCAGACGGCGGCCGATGTTCCCGGTGGGAGCAGTGATGACGATCATGGAGAACCTCACGGATCGGGTGCCGGATCGGTGGTCCTCATCCTCCGGAGACCAACACCGTTGCCACAATGGGAACTTCAGCAAGGGATCATTGCCCGGAATGGAATTACTCTGGTGAACAGCATGGATCCGGTCATCGACGCGAATCTCGCCGTGGCACTGCACGCTCTGCTCGACGAGCAGAGCGTCACCCGCGCCGCCGCACGCCTGCACACCTCCCCCGCGGCCATGAGCCGCACCCTCGCCCGCCTCCGCCGTCTCCTCCAGGACCCTCTGCTGGTCCGGGCGGGGCAGGCCATGGTCCCCACCCCCCGGGCCCAGGCGCTGCGTGACGAGGCCGCCGCGGTGGTGCACCGCCTCGGGGCCCTGCTCGGCCCCGGCTCCGAGGCCGACCCCGCCACCCTGCGCGGCACCTTCACCCTCCAGGCCTCCGACCTGGTCGCCGCGGCACTGGCCCCCGGGCTGCTGAGCCTGGCCCGGGAGGAGGCACCGGGCATCTCGTTGCGGCTGCGGGCCGAGGAACTGGAGGCCGGGCCGGCCCTCCGCGACGGCCGGATCGACCTGGAGATCGGATCGATCGACCACTTCGACCCCGAGACCCAGGTCGAGGAGTTGGTCACGCTGCGGATGGTGGCGGCGGTCCGGGACGGTCATCCCCTCACCCGGGACGCCCTGACCCCGGACCGGCTCGCCGCCGCCGAGCACGTGGTGATCAGCCGCCGCGGCCGGTTCACCGGGCCCCTCGACACCGCCCTGGCCGAGCGGAACCTCCGCCGGCGGGTCACCGCCGTGCTCCCCAGCCACCTGGCCGCGCTGCACCTCGCCGCCCGCAGCGACGTCGTCTGCCTCGTCCCCGCCGCGCTGCCCGGCGCCCCGCCGTCACCCCTGACCGAGGCCGCCGCCGCGCTCGGACTCGGCCTGCTCGACATCCCCGTGCCGCTGCCGCCCTTGGCCATCGGCATCGCCTGGCACCCCCGCCACGCCGCCGACGGAGCGCACCGCTGGCTCCGGGACGCGGTCCGCCGGACCCTTCGCCCGAGTCCCCGACGTCCCTGACGGAGCCGCGTGGCGTCCACCCGTTCGGCGCAGCCGCGGGCGCGCCGGTCGCGGGCGGGTGCTCCAGTGGGGTTACGAGTCGACCGACCCAGGAGGCAGCCATGACCAGCGCAGCGCACCCTCCCCCCACTCCGCCCGCCTCCGACCGGACGCCCGGCGGCTCCGGCGGCTCCGGCGGCAGCGGCGATTCCTGGGCGGCCGGGGGTCTCACCCTCGGCGGCACCCTGATGGTCGTCTACGGCCTGTTCGCGGTGCTCCAGGGCATCGCGGCGATCGCGAACGACGAGGTGTACACGAGCTTCGGCGAGTACGTCTTCGCGTTCGACCTGACCGCTTGGGGCTGGATCCACCTGGTCGTCGGGGTGCTCGTGGTGCTGGCCGGGCTCGGCCTGTTCACCGGCGCCACCTGGGCACGGGTCGCCGGAGCGTGCGTGGTCGGGCTGGCGCTGATCGCGAACTTCATCTGGCTGCCGTACCAGCCGTTCTGGTCGATCATCATGATCGTGACCGGTCTGTTCGTCCTGTGGTCGGTGTTCAACTACCGCGCCTCCCGCCCGGCGTAGCCGCCGCCCCGGGTCAGGACGGCGGCGGACGCCGGTCCCGGTCGGCGACCACCGTGTGCAGCCGACGGGTCAGCGCGGTGGCCGCCGCGGTGAGGAAGACGAACGTGTACAGGATCTGCAGGACGGTCACCATGCGGGCCTCCTGTCCGCTCGGCGTGATGTCGCCGTAGCCGACGGTCGCGAGCGTGACGACGGTGAAGTACAGCGCGTCGACGCGGGTGCTCAGACCGACGAACTGGCCCGGCTGCTGGGCGAGGGCGTAGTAGCCGGCCGAGAAGACCAGCACGGCCAGGCACATGAGCAGCGAGATCATGAGGCCCGAGCGGGCCTGCGGCTTCTCCAGCACCACGTCGCGCACATGGCGCAGCAGCAGCGCGGCGACGAGCGTCAGGCACAGCGCGAACAGCGGCCAGCCCAGCCAGGGGCGGTCTGCGCCGAGCCCTTCGAGCGGCAACAGGAAATAGGCCGTGCCGACCGCCACGAGCAGGGCTCCGGCTCCGATCCGCAGCCGGCGGACACCGGCCGCCCCGGACTCCGGCTCCCTCTTCCGCGCGGGGCGCTGCGGCTGCTCGCTGCCTTCGGGCACAGTTCCGGTCTACGACGTATCAGGGGGTGGCGCGAGCCTGGTGCCTCCGTCGGTGAACCTCAAATGTTCCTCTGAAGGCGTCCGTGGCAGGGTTCGGGGCCGGGCGGCTGGGCCATACCCCCCTCACGTTCGAGGATCGGGCCGTGCGGAGGAGGGGGACGAAATGGAGCGACTGGGGACGGGCATCGGGTGGCGGCCGGAGATCGCGGACGCCGTGGAACGCATGCCGGGGATCGACTGGGTCGAGGCCGTGGCCGAGAACGTCTGCCCCGGGCACCTGCCCGAGTCGCTTGAGCGGCTGCGCGAACGCGGCGTCACCGTGGTGCCGCACGGCGTCTCGCTGGGCCTCGGGGGCGCGGACCGGCCCGACGAAGGCCGGCTGGCCGCGCTGGCCGAGCGGGTGGAGGCGCTGGGCTCGCCGCTGGTCACCGAGCACATCGCGTTCGTACGGGCGGGCGGTGCGCTGACGGCGTCCCCGCACCTGGAGGCGGGCCATCTGCTGCCCGTTCCCCGGACGCGGGACGCCCTCGACGTCCTCTGCGGGAACGTCCGCATCGCGCAGGAGTCACTGCCGGTGCCGCTGGCCGTCGAGAACATCGCCGCGCTGATCTCCTGGCCGGGCGAGGAGATGACGGAGGGCCAGTTCCTGTACGAGCTGGCCGACCGCACGGGGGTCCGTCTCCTCATCGACGTGGCCAACCTGCACACCAACCATGTCAACCGCGGCGAGGACCCGGCCAAGGCCCTCGCCGAGCTGCCTCTCGAGGCCATCGCCTACGTCCATGTCGCGGGCGGCTTCGAACGCGACGGCGTCTGGCACGACAGCCACGCCCACCCCGTCCCCCGGCCGGTCCTCGACATCCTGACCGACCTCGCCTCCCGCGTCTCCCCGCCGGGCGTCCTCCTGGAACGCGACGAGAACTTCCCGGAACCGGCGGAGCTGGAAGGGGAGCTGGGCGCGATCCGACGGGCGCTGGAGACGGGAGCGGTCGAGCGTGTGAAGACACAGCTCCTGGAGGCGGGCACCGCGGCCACGCGCCGTGCGGAGGCCGGGGCGCTCGGGGCCGGGGCCGGGGCCGGGGCCGGGCAGCGGGGCGAAGAGACCGGGGCGGTCGGGGCGACACGGGGCGCCTTCGACCTGCCCCACCCCGGTGCACGTGAGCGGCTGGGGCTCGCGCAGGCCGCGTTGCTGTCCGCGCTGGTCGCCGGGACACCCGTGCCCGAGGGGTTCGACCGGGCACGGGTCGGCGTCCAGGCGCGGGCGCTCGCCGCGAAGCGGGCGGATGTCGTGGGGAAGGTCGCGCCCGAGCTGCCGGTGATCCTCGGGGAGGACTACCGAACCGCCTTCCTCGGCTACGCCCAGACCCACCCGATGACCGACGGCTACCGACGCGACGCCCTCACCTTCGCCGAGCACCTGCTGTCCGCCGGACGGCCCGGGGACGCGCAGGCGCGGCGGGAACTACGGGAGTGGTGGCTGGAGCGGTCGGGCCCCGCTCCGCGGTCCCGACGCCCCGCCCACCGGCTCGCTCGCGCCACGCGCAGGGTTCTGCTGCGGCGTTGAGGGGAGCCCCCTTCAAGAAAAGAACCTCTAGAGCTGCTTCTCCGGTACCGCGTCGCCCGCCGGAGCATCGCCCCGGCCGTAGTGGTGCGTCGTGAACATGTAGAGCAGGCCCGACCCCACCACCACGCCGCCGCACAGCAGGACGATCCAGTTCTCCCACCAGGACTTCTCCGGGGTGCGGGCCCAGCAGATGTTGATGATGGCCAGGATGCCGTAGACCAGCGCCGCGATGTTCACTGTCAGGCCCCAGCGGCCCAGGGTGAACTCCCCTGCCGGACGCCAGCCCTTGAGCCGGGCGCGCAGCGCGGCCAGGACCACCATCTGGAACGAGCCGTAGATACCGAGGATCGCGAACGAGACGATGTTGGTGAGAGCGTCCTCGGAGAGCAGTGAGGCGAAGGCGATGATCAGCGGCACCGCCGCGGACACGAACAGTGCCCAGCTCGGCACCGCACGGGCGTGGACGAACCGCCGCAGCAGCCGGTGCCCGGCGATCATCTCGTCACGGGCGTAGGAGTAGATGAGCCGCCCGGCCGCGGCCTGGAGGCTGATCGTGCAGGACAGGAAGGAGATCAGCACCACGGCCATCACCATCCGCGCCCCGGTCTCGCCCATGGCGTCGTACAGCACGTCCACCACCGGGTCGGCCTGCTCGCCCGAGATGATCGCGTTGAAGTCCGTGACCGACAGCAGAAGCGACATACAGGTGAACGTGGCCGCCGCGCCGCCGATGTAGATGGTGCGGCGCATCGCGCGGGGGATGACCCGGCCCGGGTGGGCGACCTCCTCGGCGGTGTCTCCGCACGCCTCGAAGCCGTAGTACTGGTAGAGGCCGATGATGCCGGCTGCCAGGAACGCCGGCAGGTAGGAGCCGTCTCCCTCGACGCCGTAGGTGTCGAAGATGACGCCGAGGCCCTGGTGGCGGTGGGTGGACAGCAGGTAGACGCCGACGACGAGGGCGCCGATGAGCTCGCCGGCGAAACCGATGAGCGCCGCCGTCGACAGTGCCTTGGTGCCCATGTAGTTGACGAGGATGGCGACGACGATGAGCACGGCGGTGCACAGCACGGTGGTGTGCACGGTGGCTCTGAAGCCGAAGAGGATGGCGATGTAGGGGCCGGCGCCGTAGGCGACGGAGGTGATGGTCACCAGCAGCGCCCACATGTACACCCAGCCGGTCATCCACGCCCAGCGCGTGCCCCACAGCCGCCGGGCCCAGGGGTAGACACCGCCCGCGATCGGGTACTGGGCGACGACCTCCCCGAAGATCAGCGCGACGAGGAACTGGCCGCAGCCGGCGACCAGGAACGCCCAGATCATCGGCGGTCCGCCGTCGGCGATCGCGATGCCGAAGAGGGTGTAGGTGCCCACCACCGGGGAGAGGTAGGTGAAGCCGAGGGCGAAGTTGGCCCAGGGGCTCATGTCCTTGCGGAACTCCGAGCCGGGCTCCCCTCCCGGGGTGCCGGCGGCCGGTGCGGGAGGCTGTGCGGCGGTCACTTTCCGGCCCTCTGTTCCGCGGACCTCGTGCGGCCGCTGATCAGGTCGGCGGCGCGTTCTGCGGTGAGCAGGACGGTCACCATGGGGTTGATCGTGGGCATCGTCGGGAACACCGACGCGTCGATGATCCGCACGCCCTCGAAGCCGCGCAGTCTCAGCTCGGGGTCGCAGACGGCCAGCGGATCGTCCGGGGCGCCCATGCGGCAGGTGCCCGCGGGGTGGTAGACGGTGTGTGCCACCCGGCGGCCGTACTCCGACAGGTCGGCGTCGGAGACGACGTCCGGGCCGGGCGCGACCTCGCGGACGAGCCAGTCGCGCAGCGGGGCGGTGGCGGCCACCTCGCGGGCGACCTTCAGACCGTCCACGATGGTGCGCTCGTCGTGCCCCTCCGGGTCGGTGAAGTACCGGAAGTCCAGGGCGGGATGCTCGCCGGGGTCGGCGCTGCGCAGCCACATGCGGCCGGTGGACCGGGCACGCGGCACGTTCGGCGTCATGCACACCCCGTGCTGCGGCACGGGGTAGCCCAGGCGTTCGGTGTTGACGGTGAACGGCACCTGGTAGAAGTGGAACATCAGGTCGGGGCGCGGCCCGCTCTTGTCGCGGCGCAGGAACAGTCCGGCGTCGGAGTCCATCGCGGAGTTGGGCGGCAGCGGGCCGTCGGTCTCCCAGACGATCACGGACTCGGGGTGGTCCAGCAGGTTCTCGCCGACGCCCGGCAGGTCGGCCCGTACGTCGATGCCCAGCTTGCGCAGGTCGTCGGCCGGGCCGATGCCGGAGAGCATCAGCAGGCGCGGGGTGTCGATGGCTCCGGCGCACAGCAGGAGTTCGCGTTCGGCGCGCACGGTGGCGGGTTGCCCGTCGGCGCCGCGGACGGCGACCCGGGTCAGCCGCCCCGACTCGTCGGTGAGCAGCCGGTGCGCCCAGGTCTCCAGGAGGAGCGTGAGGTTGGGCCGGTCCATGACCGGGTGGAGGTAGGCGACGGAGGCGGAGGAGCGCAGATTGCCCTCCGGCTCGTAGGCCAGCGAGAAGAAGCCGGCGCCGTCGGCGAAGGGTTCGGCGTTGAAGTCGTCGACGACGGGGACACCGAGGGCGCGGGTGGCCGCGGTGACGAAGTCCTTGGCGATGGGATTGCGGTCGGCCTCGGCCACCGGGACGATCTGTGTGCGCAGCCGGTCCCGGTAGGGGAGGATCGTCGCCGGGTCCCAGCCGGGGCAGCCCCGGGCCACCCAGTCGTCGAGGTCCTGCGGCAGCGGCAGGAAGCTGATCAGCGTGTTGTGGGAGGAGCAGCCGCCGAGCACGCGGGCCCGTGAGTGCAGGATGTGGGAGTTGCCGCGCGGCTGTTCGACGGTGGTGTAGCCGTAGTCGTAGTCCGAGTCGAGCAGGTTGATCCAGTTGCGCAGGCGCAGGATGCGCTCGTCGCCGACATCGCTGGGGCCGCCCTCGATGACGCAGACGCGGCAGTCGGGGTCCTCGCTCAGCCGGGCGGCGAGCACGCAGCCGGCGGTGCCGCCGCCGACGATGACGTAGTCGTAGGCGGACTCGGCGCCGTGCGCGGTGGTGGGGGCCATGCGGTGCCTTTCTTCATGGGCCGCCCCGTCACGGGCGTGCGGCCGGTCTTCGGTGGTCGTCGCGCCACGGGCGGGCGCTGTGCTGCCGGAAGGTCAGCCCTTGAACCAGCCGGAGGGGGCGGGGGCGAGGTTCTGGTAGATGTGCTTGGCCTCCTGGTACTCGCGCAGCCCGGTGGGGCCCAGCTCGCGCCCGACGCCGGAGCGTCCGAAGCCGCCCCATTCGGCCTGCGGCACATAGGGGTGGAAGTCGTTGATCCACACGGTGCCGTGCCGCAGCCGCTGCGCGACGCGCTGGGCGCGGCTCGCGTCGGAGGTCCACACGCCGCCGGCCAGGCCGTAGCGGGTGTCGTTGGCGAGTTCCACCGCCTCGTCCTCGGTGCGGAAGCGCTCGACGGTGACGACCGGGCCGAAGACCTCCTCCTGGACGATGCGCATGGACCGGTCACAGTCGGCGAAGATCGTCGGCAGCAGGAAGAAGCCGCGGCTCAGGGCGGGGTCGTCGGGGCGGGTGCCGCCGGTGACGAGCCGGGCGCCCTCCTCCCGGCCGATGGCGATGTAGCCCTCGACCTTCTCACGGTGCTCGGCGGAGCTGAGCGGGCCGCTCTCGGTGCCCTCCTCCAGGCCGTTGCCGAGCCGGATCGCCCGCGCGCGGTCGGCGTAGGCCTCGACGAACCGGTCGTGCAGCGTGTCCTGGACCAGCAGGCGCGAACCGGCCGAGCAGACCTGCCCGGAGTGCAGGAAGGCGGCGTCCAGCGCAAAGTCGACGGCGGCGTCGAAGTCGGCGTCCGCGAAGACGATGTTGGGGTTCTTGCCGCCCAGTTCCAGGGCGATGTTCCTCGGCCCCTCGGCGGCGCTGGCCATGATGGACCGTCCGGTGTTGAGGCCGCCGGTGAAGGACACCAGGTCGACGTCGGGGTGGCTGGTCAGGGCCGCGCCGACGGTCACCCCGGAGCCCAGGACCAGGTTGGCGACGCCGGGCGGGGCGCCGGCCTCCTCGATGAGCCGGACCATGGCGATCGTGGTGAGCGGTGTGGTCTCGCTGGGCTTGAGGACGAAGGTGTTGCCCGCGGCCAGCGCCGGGGCCACCTTCCAGGAGGCCTGGAGCAGCGGGTAGTTCCAGGGGGCGATGAGCGCGCACACGCCGATCGGCTGGTAGACGACGCGGCTGAGGACGTCCGGGCCGACGTCCACGACCCGGCCGCCGTCCTTGCCCGCGAGTTCGGCGAAGTAGCGGAAGGCGTTGGCCACGTCCTCCACGTCGATGCGGGCCTCGGTCAGCGTCTTGCCGGTGTCGAGGGTCTCGGTGCGGGCGATGTCCTCCCGGTCGCGCAGCAGCAGGTCGTGGACGCGCAGCAGCAGGTCGGCGCGGCGGCGGGAGGGGGCGTTCGCCCAGTCCTCCTCGGCGAAGGCACGCCGGGCGGCGCGTACGGCGCGGTCCACGTCGGCGGCGTCGGCCTCGTCGACGGTGGTGACGACGGAGGCGTCGTAGGGGTTGACCACCTCCCGCCGTTTACCGGCCGTGGCCTGTGTCCACTCGCCGTCGATGTACAGCTCACCCACCGCGGGGCCTCCTTCGCATCCGGCCGGTGCCGATCGGCTCGACGGTCAGCAACATGGCCCATCGGGAGGTCGGCGGCCACGGGGCACACCGCCGCGACGGCGTCCGGGCGGCCCAGAGGACCCGGGTGGGCTAGTCGCCCGGCCCGGCGCGTGCGCGCCCGAGTGTGCCGGGAGTAACACCCGGGTCGTGCCCGCTAGAGCCCACGGGACGATATATGCCTGTTTGCACAGATAGGCGCCCCAGCGCACCTCCCCCAATAGCCCCACCCTGTCCCCGATGCAACCATTCGCCCCTGTACGGCAGTTGACGTAGCCCCGCCGTACTATGTCGATTCCGCACCCGAAGCGCACTAGCGTGCGGTGCCGTACCAGGAGGCACCACCATGCGACCCCGACCCCCCGTCAAGGGCCGAGGCATCGTCAGCGGCACGGGGCTCATCGTCATGTGCCTCGCGGCGACGCTCGCCGCGCTGGTCTTCTCGCTCTGGCCGTACACCGACCGGCCGGGAACGGCGCCGGACGCGCTGAGCGCGCAGACGTTGCGGACGAGCTACGGCCCGCTGTCCGCCCTCGACCAGGAGTTCCTCGTCCAGGTCCGGCTGGCCGGGCTGTGGGAGCCGTCCGCGGGGCGGCAGGCACGGACGAAGGGGACCACCCCCGCCGTGCGGACGGCCGGCCGGCATCTGGTCGAGGGGCACCGGTTCCTGGACGAGCGGGTCCGCGGCGCCGCCTCCCAGCTCAACGTCACCCTGCCGGACACGCCCGGCGACCAGCAGAAGCAGTGGCTGGCCACCCTGGACGAGACGCGGGGCGCGGAGTACGACCGGCAGTTCGCCACCGTCCTGCGGCTGGCCCAGGGCCAGGTGTTCCCGGTCGTCGCCCAGGCCCGTGCGAGCACCCGCAACTCCCTGGTGCGCGAGCTCGCCGACGACGCCACCGCGACCGTCCTCGACCACATCAAGGCCCTGGAGGCGACGGGCGACGTCGACTACGACGCCATGGCCCGCGACATGGCCACCGGCAGCACTCGCCCCGGCCCCGCCCCGACCCCGGCCCAGACGCTCCCGCCGCCCGCCTTCCGCCCACCGCCGGGGCAGTGAAACGGAACGTCACATACCGACAACACTCCGTCCGGGTTGTGAATAAGGCATGGTGTTCTCGGGACCGTGTCACATACAAACAACATATGCTCTGGGTTCTTTTCCTGCTGGCGGCCTGGGCCGTGGCGGGCGCGGCGTGCACACGGCTGTGCCTGGCCGCCGTGCGCGCCGCGGCCGGCGACACGGACACCGGCCAGGTCCATGAACTCACCCTGTACGAGGCCGCGTTCCTCTCCGGCGGACCTCGGCGGGTCGCCGACGTGACCCTCGTCGCCATGGCACGTCAGCGGCGCCTGCTGCTCGCCCACACCGGCTGGGCGACGGTCGTCGATCCGCGCGGGCGGGACGCGATGGAGCGGTCGGTGATAGGAGCCATCGGCCCCGACGGCCAGTCCCGGATCGCACCGGTGCGGGCCACCGCCGCCACGGCGGACGCGGTGCGCGGGATCGCCGACGGGCTGGTGCGCGCGGGCCTCGCGGTACCCGACAGCGCCCGTACGACGGTCGCTGCGGGGGTCCGGCAGGTGCGCGCCGCGGCGGTCGTCGTGCTCGGTCTCGGCGTCGCCGCGCTGCTGGCGCCCGCCCCGCCGGACATGCCGCGCCACCTGGTCGCCCTGTGGTTCGCGCTGCCGCTCGCCCTGACGTTGAGCTGCCTCGCCGTCGCGCGGGTCGAGATCCACCCGTACTCGCGCTGGGCCTCCCCGGCGGGTCAGCGGCTGCTCGGCGCGCTGACCCGGAACGCGGACGGCGCCGCCGACGACCGTACGTACCTCACCTCGGTGGCCGTACGCGGGGTCCGCGCGATCGGCGAACCGGATCTGCGCGCCGCGTTCGCGCACCGCGAGGCACACGACTGACAGGCCGGGGGCGCACGGGAGCATTGACGCCGACACCGGCGGACGGTGCTTGCCTTCCTCAATCGCCGCACCAAACATCCCTTTTGTCGCCACCGTGCACCGAAGGGATACGCGATGAGAGCCGCCCTCCTCTACTCGGCAGCGGGGTCCTTGCTGTTGAGCGCCCTGACCGCGGCCCCGGACACCGAGGGCCGATCCGCCGCGCCCGAGCCGCACGGCACCGCGGTGGCCGCCGCGCGCGCGAAGGCGGCCGGTGTCCGGTTCGGCCCGTGCACCGACGCGCAGGACCTGCCGGGCAGCATGCGGTGCGGCACGGTGACCGTCCCGCTGGACTACGCCCGGCCGAACGGCCGGCAGATCCGACTGGCCGTCAGCAGGACCCGGGCCACGCAGAAGGACCCACACAACAGCAAGCGCAAGGTCCCCCGGCAGGGTGCCCTGGTCTACAACCCCGGCGGGCCCGGGGCCACCGGCCTGTACTTCCCGATCGTCGGGCTGCTCCCCGAGTGGAAGCGGATCGCGGCCGCCTACGACCTCGTCGGCTACGCCCCGCGCGGCGTCGGGCGTTCCGCGCCGCTGTCCTGCCAGGACCCCGGGCAGTTCTTCAAGGCGCCCACACAGGCGCAGACGTACCCGTCGGCGGCGTTCAAGAAGGAACGCGTCGCGCAGGCGAAGGCGTACGCGCGCGGCTGCGCCGAGCGGGCCGGCAGCGCTCTGCGGCACTACCACTCGCTGAACAACGCCCGCGACCTCGACGTGCTGCGCGCCGCGCTCGGCGAGAGGCGGCTGACGTTCCTGGGCTCGTCGTACGGCACCTACTTCGGGGCCGTGTACGCGACGCTGTTCCCCACGCACGTACGGCGGATGGTGTTCGACTCGGTGGTCGATCCCGACCCGGCGGAGATCTGGTACCGCAACAACCTCGCCCAGTCGGCGGCGTTCGAGGGCCGCTGGCGGGACTTCCGGAGCTGGATCGCCCGGCACCACGGCGTGTACAGGCTGGGCAGGACCGCGCGGGAGGTACAGCGCGGCTACGCGCGGGCGAACGCGCGGCTGGCCGCCGAGCCGGCCGGCGGGAAGGTCGGACCGGGGCAGTTGCAGGAGGCGTTCCTGCAGGCCGGGTACTACGACGACCAGTGGCCGCTCCTGGCGCACGCGCTCTCGGCATACCTCAAGGGCGATCCCAAGCCGCTGGTCGAGCAGGCCAGCCGGTATCCGGAAGCGGCCGCCGAGGCGGAGAACACCCACGCGGTGTACCTGGCCGTCGAGTGCAACGACGCCCCCTGGCCGACGGACTGGAGGGTGTGGGACCGGGACAACACCCGGCTCGCGCGCGTGGCACCGTTCGAGACCTGGGACAACGTGTGGACGAACCTGCCGTGCGCCTACTGGCGGGGGCCGCGGCAGCGGCCGCTCGACGTCGGTACCGCGCCCGGCGAGCTGCCGCCGACGCTGATCCTGGCCGCCGAGCGGGACGCCGCCACGCCGTACGACGGGGCCCTGGAACTCCGCCGCCGTCTCGCGGGCTCGGTCCTGGTGACGGAGCGGGACGCGGGCGCGCACGGACTGGCGGGCGGGCCGAACGCCTGCGTCAACGGCTACCTGGAGGCGTATCTGCTGGAGGGCCGGCTGCCCGGGCGGCGCGCGGAGTGCGCGCCGCACGCCGAGCCCGAGCCCGAGCCGCGGTCGACGGC
>NZ_JBHUQX010000112.1:0-22664 GCF_042674225.1 Streptomyces sp. NPDC056948 | reverse complement strand
CTGCGGGGCGGCGCACCGGGGTATCCCTATACGCGGAAGCGCGGGAGATCGTGTTCGACTTTCTTGAGGATTACGACCTGCTGGGAGCCTTCTGGACGACAGTGCAACTCGCTGCGCTGTCCGCCGTCGGCTCTCTCATCTGGGGCACCATGCTGGCCGCCATGCGCGTCGGCCCGGTGCCGCTGATGCGCGGTTTCGGGACCGCGTACGTGAACATCGTGCGGAACATCCCGCTGACCGTCATCATCCTGTTCACGTCGCTGGGCCTGAACCAGACGCTGGGTGTCTCCCTCGGCGCCGATGACGTCGAGACGATCAACTTCCGGCTTGCGGTGCTGGGCCTGATCTTCTACACCTCGTCCTTCGTGTGCGAGGCGCTGCGGTCCGGCATCAACACGGTGCCGGTCGGGCAGGCGGAGGCGGCTCGGGCGATCGGCCTCAGCTTCCGCCAGGTGCTGGGTCTGGTCGTGCTGCCGCAGGCGTTCCGTTCGTCTGTCGTCCCGCTGGCGAACGTGCTGATCGCCCTCATCAAGAACACCACGGTCGCGGCCGCCATCGGTGTCGCCGAGGCGGCGGTACTGATGAAGGAGATGATCGAGAACGAGGCCCAGTTGCTGCTGATCGCGGCGATCATCGCGTTCGGCTTCGTGGTTCTGACGCTGCCGACCGGTCTGATCCTCGGTTGGGTGGGCAAGAAGGTGGCGGTGAAGCGATGAGCTCCGTTCTGTACGACGCCCAGGGCCCTCGGGCCAAGCGGCGCAACGTCATCCTCACGGTGGTCTTCGTGGCCGCCGCCGCGGCCCTGCTGTGGTGGGTGTTCGGCACTCTCAAGGACAAGGGCCAGCTGGAATGGGCCCTGTGGGAACCGTTCTTCTCCGGCACCGAGGCCTGGTCCACCTACATCTGGCCGGGTCTGCTGAACACGCTGAAGGCCGCCGCCCTGGCGGTGATCATCGCGATGCCGCTCGGCGCGGTTCTCGGCATCGCCCGCCTTTCGGACCACGCGTGGGTCCGGATTCCGGCCGCGGTCGTGGTCGAGTTCTTCCGGTCCATCCCCGTGCTGGTCCTGATGATCTTCGGCCTCGCTCTGTTCGCCGAGTACACCAACGTGAGCTCCGACGACCGTCCGCTCTACGCGGTCGTCACCGGCCTGGTGCTGTACAACGCGTCCGTCCTCGCCGAGATCGTCCGGGCAGGCATCCTGGCCCTGCCCAAGGGCCAGGCCGAGGCGGCGCAGGCGATCGGCCTGCGCAAGGGCCAGCTGATGCGCCTGATCCTCCTGCCGCAGGCGGTCACCGCGATGCTCCCGGCCATCGTGAGCCAGCTCGTCGTCATCGTGAAGGACACCGCGCTCGGCGGCGCCGTTCTCACCTACTCCGAACTGCTCTCCTCGGCGAACACGATGAGCGGCTACTACGGCGCGAACATCATCGCCAGCTTCACGGTCGTGGCTGTCATCTTCATCGCGCTCAACTTCGCCCTCACGTCCTTCGCGAGCTGGCTCGAGCGCCGGCTGCGGCAGGCCAAGAAGTCGACGGGAGCGGTCGTGGGCGCGAACGACGCACAGATCGCCGGCACGACCGGGACCGGCACCGGAGGCACCGTCTGACACTCGGTCAACCCGGATGACATACTCAGGGGCAGTGGCATGATCGCCACTGCCCCTGAGTCACTTGACGCAAGCACCGGCAATGGGTTGCATACGTTCTGTGATCGTGCACCCTGCTCCAACTTCGTGTTCACCTGCGTCCCTCAGGACGTCACCACGGGCAGGGGGCGCCGCGCCGTGGACCCGGTGATCGTCGTCGGAGCGGGGCCCGTCGGGCTCACGCTCGCCTTGGCGCTGGCGCGCCAGGAGGTGCCGTGCGTCGTCCTCGACGAAGGGCCGGGCAAGGACGAACCCCGTGCGTCGCGCACCGTGGTCCTCCGCGAGGACACCACCGCCCTCATCGAACGGCTGACCGGCGTCCCCCTGGACCGGATCGGCGCCCACTGGGCCGGATGGCGGTCGGTGCGGCGCAAGCAGGTGATGCGCGAGGTCTTTTTCGACGGCACCGAGCCCGTCCCGCTGCACATCGCCCAGCACGAGCTGACCGGCGCCCTGCGCGCGGCCCTCGCGGGCGAACCGCTCGTCAAGGTCGCGGTGGAAAGCCGGCTCGACGGCATGGAGCAGGAGTCCTCGGGCGTCACGGCCCACACCCGCGGCCCCAAGGGCACGTGGTGGCGCGGCAGTTACCTGGTCGGCTGCGACGGCCCCCGCTCGACCGTGCGCAAGCTCCAGGACATCCGCTTCCCCGGCCGTACGGCGGTGGAACGTCACGCCGTCGCGGCGCTGCGGACGGAACTGCCCTGGTACAACGAGGCGTTGCTGCACCGCATGCCGCCGTGGCGCATGTCGGGCCCCTCGGCCGGCGAGGTCACCGCGCGCCCTCTGCCGGACGGCGTCTGGCGTCTGGACTGGCTTCTGCCGCCCGGAAAGGACCTGGTCACACCCGAGCTGCTGCTGACCCGCATCCGGGAGACCCTGGCAGGTTGGTCGGGCGGCACGACCCCGCCGTACGAGCTCCTGGACACCGGTGTGCACACCGTCCACCACCGGCTGGCCCGCCGCTGGCGCGCCGACCGCGTCTTCCTCGCGGGGGACGCGGCGCACCTCCACGGTTCACTGGGCACGCACGGGCTGGACGAGGGTCTGCGGGACGCCGACAACCTCGCCTGGAAACTGGCCCTGGCCTGGCACCACGGACCGCACGAGGCACTCCTCGACAGCTACCAGACCGAACGCCGGGCGATCGTGGCGGCCCGGCTCCGCGCAGCCGACCAGGCCCTTCCGCTGCTGCGCGGCGGCGGAGGCTTGCGCTCCTACGTCCCCGGCTCGGCCCGGGGCCACGACTCGCTCCTCACGGACGGCCACTTGGGGCACGGCCAGCTGGGCGCGCCGGGGGCGTACGCCGACTCGCCGCTCGCGCCCCCGCCCCTCGAAGGAGAGGTCCCGGTCCGGACATCGCCCGGATCGTCGGTCATCGACGTACGGGTCACCGCGGAGGACGGCACCTTCGTCCGGCTGCGGGACCGGCTCGGCCGCGGCGCGCTGCTCGTCGTGCTGATCGCCCCCGGCACGGGCGTGTGGGAGCGCAGGCACTGGGTGAGCGCCGGCATCATGCCCCAGCTCGCCGCCGCGGTCACGGCACTGCCGCACCACGCCGAGCTGCTGGTCGCCGAGAGCTATCCGGGCGCTGCCGCACACACGGTGCTCCTGGTACGCCCGGACGGGCATCTCGTGACCGCGCTGAGCGGAGTGCGCCCGGCCGATCTGTACACGGCGGCAGAGGCCGCGGTGGGCGGGCCGGTGAAGGCGCAGGCCGAGGCCGGTGCGTCGGCCGGCTCGCGCTGACCTCAGACACCGGAGGGGACGTGCTCTCTGTCACAGTGCGTCCGCATGGTGACAGTGAGTTGACCTGCCCGGACTGCCGTGGTGTACTCCGGTGCGTGACTGACACCTGTGTGCGCCTGTGGCGGAGGGTCCATATGGACCTCCTCCGCTATGCGGGCTGCGTGTGTCGCCCGTCCTGCTGACTTCGCATCCCTCTTTCCTCCGCGCGCGCCGCGCTCTCCTTGCCGGCCGACGCGCCTCCCGTGCGAACCCGCATCAGGACCTCCAGGACGGCACCCGTGTCTGTATCCCCCTCCGCATCCCCTTCCTCCAGCTCTACGTCTCGCTCTACGTCCGGCTCCTCCGCCTCTTCCGGGCCCACCCAGGCCGACCTCTTCGACTTCGTCCGGCGTACGGCCGCCGACACCGAGCTGATCGACTCCCTGCCGCTCGACCCGGAAGGCCGTACCTGGGTGCGGCTGGAAGGGCCCGGCGGCAGCGAGGCCTGGCTGATCGGCTGGCCGCCCGGCACGGGCACCGGCTGGCACGACCACGCCGAGTCCGTCGGCGCCTTCCTGACCGCTTCGGGCGAGCTCAAGGAGAACTCGCTCACCGCGCGGCTGCCCAGCGACGGCTGGAAGACCCTGGAGCTCTCCGACGGTGTGGACCGCGAACGCCGGCTGTCGTCCGGCCAGGGCCGCTCCTTCGGCCGGCATCACGTCCACGAGGTGCTCAACGAGTCCCCCGAGCGGCACGCGATCTCCGTCCACGCCTACTACCCGCCCCTGCCGCAGATCCGCCGCTACAGCCGCAGCGGGCCGATCCTCCGGCTCGAGCAGGTGGAGCGGCCGGAGGACTGGCAGTGAGCGCCGGCGCACACGAGCCGGTGAGCGGCAGCAGTGGCGGCGGTGTCCGACCTCCCGTCGGCATCGACGAGTTGCTGGAGCGCGTACGCGCGGGCTACGAGCGGATCGAGCCGCAGGAGGCGTACGAGGCCGCCGAGGCCGGTGACGCGCTGCTGGTGGACATCCGCTACGCGGCGCTGCGCGAGCGCGACGGCCTCATCCCCGGCGCGCTCGTCGTCGAGCGCAACGAGCTGGAGTGGCGTCTCGACCCGCAGGGCAGCCACCGGGCCGCCGAGGCAACGAGCCACTCCCTGCGTGTCGTCGTGATCTGCAACGAGGGCTACGCCTCCAGCCTGGCGGCTCAGTCCCTGCACTGGCTGGGCCTGCACCGGGCCACCGACCTGGTCGGCGGGTTCCAGGCGTGGAAGGCGTCGGGGCTCCCGGTCGTGTGATCACGCCGGAGAATCCGAACGGCTCGTCTCGGAGACGCAGGTCTCAGCACTGGTCGTCTCAGAACTGCTCGTCCCCGAGGAAGTCCGTGTCCTCGCCCTCCTCCTCCAGCGCCTGCCGGACCACGCGCAGGGCCATGCCCTCGGAGTAGCCCTTGCGGGCGAGCATGCCCGCGAGGCGGCGGAGTCGCTTGTCGCGGTCGAGCCCCCGGGTGGAGCGGAGCTTGCGCGCGACGAGCTCACGCGCGGTCGCCTCTTCCTGCTCGGGCTCCAGCTGGGAGACGGCCTCGTCGATCAGCGTGGACTCGACGCCCTTGGTCCGCAGCTCCCGGGCGAGCGCACGCCGCGCCAGCCCCCGGCCGTGGTGGCGGGACTCCACCCAGGCGTCCGCGAAGGCGCTGTCGTTGATGAGGCCGACCTCTTCGAGCCTCGACAGCACCTCCTCGGCGGCGTCGTCCGGGATCTGCCGCTTGCGCAGGGCGTCGGCGAGTTGCTTGCGGGTCCGCGGGGTCCCGGTGAGCAGGCGCAGGCAGATCGCCCGAGCCTGCTCGACCGGGTCCCCTGGAGACTCCCCCTGCTCGGCCCTCGACGAGGAGTGGGAGCCTCCGTCTTCGGTAATCACCTCACCGAAGCCTTGCCGGCGACGTCCACGCCCACGACGCGCCCCGCCGTCACGCGAGCCGCCCCTGCGTGAACCGCCTCCGCGTGAGCCTGTGCCGGGTGAGTCGCCGTCTCGGGAGCCGCCCCCGTACGGCCCCTCGTCCTCCCCGTACGACCCGTCGCTCCCGTACTCTCCGTGACCGTCCACGGCCGCGCCCACGTCGTCTCCGGTGCCCCTCCCCCGTGGGGCACCGGAGGCGGCGTACTCGTACTCCGCCCAGTCGGTTCGTCGTGTCACGGGTCAGCTCTTGGCTGCGGCGGCCTTGGACTTGGCGGTCTTGGCCGCTGCCGGGGCGGGCACCGCGGGCGCGGCGTCGGCCGGAGCGGGGGAGACCGCGGCGTCCGTGCCCGGCTCGGCGGCAGGCTCCTCGGGTCGCACGCCGACGCCCAGCTTCTCCTTGATCTTCTTCTCGATCTCGTTGGCCAGGTCGGGGTTGTCCTTGAGGAAGTTGCGCGCGTTCTCCTTGCCCTGGCCGAGCTGGTCGCCCTCGTACGTGTACCAGGCGCCGGCCTTGCGGACGAAGCCGTTCTCCACGCCCATGTCGATCAGGCCGCCCTCGCGGCTGATGCCCTGCCCGTAGAGGATGTCGAACTCCGCCTGCTTGAAGGGCGGCGCGACCTTGTTCTTGACGACCTTGACACGGGTGCGGTTGCCCACCGCGTCCGTACCGTCCTTCAGGGTCTCGATGCGGCGGATGTCCATGCGCACCGAGGCGTAGAACTTGAGCGCACGGCCACCGGTCGTGGTCTCCGGAGAACCGAACATCACGCCGATCTTCTCGCGGAGCTGGTTGATGAAGATCGCGGTGGTCTTCGACTGGTTGAGCGCGCTGGTGATCTTCCGCAGGGCCTGGCTCATCAGGCGGGCCTGCAGACCCACGTGCGAGTCGCCCATCTCGCCCTCGATCTCGGCGCGCGGGACGAGCGCGGCGACGGAGTCGATGACGATGAGGTCGAGGGCTCCGGAGCGGACCAGCATGTCCACGATCTCCAGGGCCTGCTCGCCGTTGTCCGGCTGGGACAGGATCAGGTTGTCGATGTCGACGCCGAGCTTCTTCGCGTACTCGGGGTCGAGGGCGTGCTCCGCGTCGACGAAGGCGACCTGGCCGCCGGCCTTCTGCGCGTTCGCCACCGCGTGCAGAGTCAGGGTCGTCTTGCCGGAGGACTCCGGGCCGTAGACCTCCACCACTCGGCCGCGTGGGATGCCGCCGACGCCGAGCGCCACGTCGAGTGCGGTCGACCCGGTGGGGATGACCTCGATGGGCTCGTTCGGCCGCTCGCCCATGCGCATGACCGCGCCCTTGCCGAATTGCCGTTCAATCTGTGCGAGCGCGGCATCCAGGGCCTTCTCGCGGTCGGTTCCTGCCATGGGTTCCACCCGATTTGCTTGAGTCGATCGCTTCACGTCAAAGACGCTAACGCCTGCCACTGACAATGCGCCCCGACGCACGTCCGGCCTGTGGATAACTCGGGCACTTCTCTACCCAAAGTACGTCGAAATGCTCGCCGTTGAGTCTTGCCGGAGACTCCATAAGAATGGATGTTCGATTTTCGTGTCAAGCGCATCCGCTCGGCGACGGCAGCGGTGCCACGTCATGGCTCGGTCCAGCGAACGACGAGATCAGGAGGAGCCCTGGCCGGGCCCTCCGCCCTCCGGGTCCTTCGGGTCCTCCGGTCGCTCCGCACCCCGCCGCCGTTCCCACAGCCGCCTCGTGCGCGCTATCAGGCCCGGCCCCTCCCCCCGCCAGCGATGGCCGTGCACGCGCGGGTCGTCCGTGACGTCGTAGCGCTTCACGTACGCCCCCAGGAAGGCCTGGAGCGTGGCGATGGCGGGGATGGCGATCAGCGCGCCGACGGCGCCGAGGAGCGCGGTGCCCGCGATGACCGAGCCGAAGGCGACCGCGGGGTGGATGTCGACGGTCTTCGAGGTCAGCTTGGGCTGCAGCACGTAGTTCTCGAACTGCTGGTAGACCACGACGAAGATCAGCACCCACAGCGCGTACCAGGGATCCACCGTGAACGCGATCAGCATGGGCAGGGCGCCCGCGAGATACGTGCCGATGGTGGGGATGAACTGCGACACCAGGCCCACCCACACGGCGAGCACGGGCGCGTAGGGCACGCCCAGTATCTGCAGCAGGACGAAGTGCGCCGCGCCGGAGATCAGCGCCATCAGGCCGCGCGAGTAGATGTAGCCGCCGGTCTTGATCACGGCGATCTCCCAGGCGCGCAGCACCTCGGCCTGCCGGGCGGGCGGCAGGACGGAGCAGAGCGCGCGGCGCAGTCGCGGGCCGTCCGCGGCGAAGTAGAACGAGAACAGCCCGATCGTCAGCAGCTGGAAGAGGCCCCCGAGGACCTGGGCGGACACGTCCAGGACGCCCGTGGCGCTGTTCTGCACGTAGTTGCGCAGCCAGTCGGAGCGGAGCACACCCTCCTGGATGTCCACACGCTTCAGGTCGGTCTTGAAGTGTGTGTTGATCCAGTGGATGACGGAGTCGAGGTACTCCGGGAAGCCCTCGATCATCTTGATGATCTGGTCCGCGAGGATGGAGCCGAGCAGGGTGACGAAGCCCGCCGACACGATCACCACGCCGATGAAGACGATGAACGCGGCCAGGCCTCTGCGCACGCCGCGCGAGGCCATCCAGCCCACCGCCGGTTCGATGGCGAGCGCCAGGAAGAACGCGATCAGAATGTTGATCAGCAGGCCGGTGACCTGGTGGAAGGCCCAGCTGCCCAGTTGGAACGCCGCGACGAGGGCGAGCGCGAGCACCATGGCGCGCGGCAGCCAGCGCGGCATGCGGCCGTTCGGCCCGGTGGTTCCGCCCGAGGCGGGGGGCCCGGTCGGCGGCGTCGTACCGAACGGGGAGGACTGCTGGGCTGCCTGCCCGGTCTCGTCAATGGGTGCCACGGACTAAGTCTCACCCACGCCACCGACAGCCGTCTGCCCGCCTGCGATCTTCGTGACCCGTCAGCGGTCCGTGCGACCGGTCGGCCGTCTGCCGCGACCGGTCGACGCTCTGCGCGCCGGGTCGGTCAGCGCCTCTCCCGGGGCACGTCCATCACCGAGCAGACCACCTGCCAGACTTCCTTGGCGTCCCAGCCGGCCTCCAGCGCCCCGTGCACGGTGCGCCCGCCGAGCTCCGTCATCACGTGATCGCGCGCGAAAGTGTCGGCGTAGCCCGGACCGAAGTGCTCCGCCATCCGCTGCCAGAAGACCGTCAACCGCATGACTCCAGTATCCCGCCCCTGAGGGTGGGCCTGAGCCAGGACCGCCTGCCGGCGCCGCTTTCCGCCCTACGGTCGGACCCATGGCCGAAACAGGAGCTTCCACACTCCCCCCGACGCCCGCGCCGCACAGCCCTGTCACGCGCGCGGAGCGCTTCGTCTGGCTCACCGCGCGCGTGCTGGAGCAGCGCCTCTTCGCCCACCACTTCCGTGGCGCCGCCGCCGACCCGGTGGAGACGGCGCTGGACGCCTACCGCAACGAGGACGGCGGGTACGGCCACGCGCTGGAGCCCGATCTGCGCGGTCCGGTCAGCCGACCGCCGCACACTGCCCACGCCCTGCGCGTCCTGGACGCCGTGGCGCGCTGCGCCGGCCAGCGCGTGGAACGCGTGTGCCGCTACCTGACGTCCGTCTCGACGGCGGACGGCGCGCTCCCGGCGGTCCATCCCGGCGGGCGCGGCTGTCCGACGGCCCCCTTCGTGCCGGTCGTGGCCGACCCGCCCGGCGACCTCCTGGCCACCGGGCCGGTGGTGGGGCTGCTGCACCGCAACGAGGTGTGGCACGCCTGGCTGTTCCGGGCCACGGACTTCTGCTGGCAGGCGGTCGAGTCCCTGGAGAAGTCGCACCCGTACGAGATCGAGGCCGCCGTGACCTTCCTGGACTCCGCCCCCGACCGCCCGCGCGCGGAGGCGGCCGCCGACCGCCTGGGCCGCCTGGTACGCGCAGAGGGCCTCGTGGCCCTGGACCCCGACAACGCGGACGCGTATCCGGTCTCGCCCGGCTACGCCTCCGGCGAGCACCACTTCCCGTACGACTACGCGAGGACGCCGCGCTCCCTCGCGCGCGCGTGGTTCACGGACGACGAGATGACCCGCTCCCTGGACCACCTCGCGGCCCAGCAGCAGGAGGACGGCGGCTGGCCCGCCCGATGGCGCCACCGGGCCCCGGCCCCCGCTCTGGAGGCCCGCCCGGTCGTGACGATCGAGGCCCTGCGCACCCTCAGCGCCTACGGCCGCACCATCGACTGATCACCACGCCGCTATGGCCCGCACCCCCGCGGTCACCACCACGGCCGCCGCGACGACGAGCAGGAACGGGGCGCGCAACACGAGGGCCACGGCCGCCGCTCCGAGCCCGGCGGCCCGCGCGTCCAGCACCAGCGCCTGCCCGTCGGCGAAGGTCTGCTGGGCCGTGAGGGCCGCGAGCAGCGCGACGGGCAGCAACGCGGCAAGACGCTTGACGACGGGCCGCTCCAGGGCTCCGGCCGGCACCAGCAGTCCGGCCAGCTTGACGGCGTAGCACCCGAGGACGGTCACACCGATGGCGATCCAGACGTTCACGCCTCGTCCTCCCGGGAAGCGGGCGCACCCCTGCGCCGGCCGTCCGCCCAGAGGACGACCGGCGCCGCCAGCGCGGCCAGCAGCACCGGCACCCCGGCGGGCAGTACGGGCAGCAGCCCGAGCCCCAGGAGCACGGCCAGCCCGGCGACGGCCCGCTCGGTGCCGGTCCTCAGCATCGGCGCGAGCAGGGCCAGGAACACCGCGGGCCCCGCGGCGTCCAGCCCCCACGCGTCGGTGTCCCCGATGGCCTCGGCCCCCAGGGCGCCGAGCAGCGTGGTGAGGTTCCACAGGACGTACAAGGTCAGCCCGGTCACGGCGAACCCGATCCGCGCGCTGCGCCGCGTGGGCTGAGCCAGCGCGACGGCGGCCGTCTCGTCGATCACCCACTGGGCGGCGAACGGCCGCACCACGCGCGGGAGGGCCAGCAACTGCGACAGCCGCAGGCCGTAGAAGGCGTTCCGCACGCCCAGGAAGAAGGCCCCGGCAGCCGCCGTGAACGGACTGCCTCCTGCCGCGATCGCGCCCACCAGGGCGAACTGGGAGGCCCCGGTGAACACCAGAAGGCTGAGCGCACACGTCTGCATCAGCGTGAGTCCACTGCCGGCCGACGTCACTCCGAAGGCGAACCCGGAGAGCCCCACGGCCACCCCGACGCCCAGTGCGTCCCGTACGACGGCCCGGTCCTCTTTCCCACCGGTCCCTGTATCTCTGAGAGCTGTCCGATCCACCACGCCCCGCACGCTACGAGCAGTTGCTACCTCAGGTCTTGTACGTTCTTGCGCTCCCGCTGATACGCCCCCGGCGGCACCCCGACCATGCGGCTGAAGTGCCGGTTGAGATGCGGCTGATCGGTGAACCCCACGGCCACGGCGACCTCGGAGGGCGCCGTCCCGAGGTCCAGCAGCCGCCGCGCCCGCCGGACTCGCGCGTCCGTGAGCCACGCGTGCGGCGGCATCCCGTAGGCGTTCCGAAAGGCCCGCAGCAGAGCGAACGGACTGGTCCCGAGATCAGCCGCCAGTTGCTCCAGAGTCGGCGGCAGCGCCATCCGCTCCTCCAGCACACCACGCGCGCGTGCCGCGATCCGGGTCCCGGCCGTCCGCACCTCCCGCCGCGGCATGGGCCCACCGTTCAACCGCAGCAACCTGGTCACGGCGACCCGCAACAGCGTGTCCGCGGCCAGGGCGTTGCCCTCGTCGGCGGCCCGCAGCACCTGGTGCACCAGACCGACGGTGTACGGATCGTCCATCACCGGACTGACGAACCCCGGCGTCCCCCGCAGCGCCGTCGTCTCGGCCGCGATCTCCGCCACCACGTCGACCGACGGATAGACGGCCCCGTACCGCCACCCCTCGGGCACACCGGCCCGCCCGGTGTGCGGAGTATCGGGATTCACCAGCGCGAGGGCCCCTGCCCCGGCGTACTGATCACCCCCACCGTGGTGGAACACCTCCACCCCGTCGGCGATGGCGGCGATCACGAAGTTCTCGTGCGTGTGCCGCACGAACGTCTTCCGCACGTACCGGGCCCGCAGCAGATCCACCCCGGGCAGCTCGTCGTACTGCCAGTGCCGCGCGCGCTCTGTCATACGGCCATTGTCCGCCGCCCCGCCCGTGGCTCCCCGGTCACCCGTCTCCGGCGCCCGCGACGTGTGCGAAGACGACCTGGCCAAACCGCCATCGGGCCCCGTTGTCAGTGCCGAGGTGCACGATGGACGCATGCCCAGCAATGCGCACCGAGCCCTGGACGGCTTCTCACCCGCGACCCGCGCCTGGTTCACGGGTGCCTTCCCCGCGCCCACCACCGCCCAGGCCGGCGCGTGGCAGGCCATCCACGAGGGCTCGGACGTGCTGGTCGTCGCCCCCACCGGTTCCGGCAAGACCCTGGCCGCCTTCCTGGCCGCCCTGGACCAGCTCGCCTCGACCCCTCCCCCCGCCGATCCCAAGAAGCGCTGCCGGGTCCTGTACGTCTCGCCCCTCAAGGCGCTGGCCGTGGATGTCGAGCGCAACCTCCGCAGCCCCCTGACCGGCATCCGCCAGGAATCCGTGCGGATGGGCCTGCCCGAGCCCGAGGTCAAGGTGGGCATCCGCTCGGGCGACACCCCGGCCGCCGAGCGCCGCTCCCTGGCCACCCGCCCGCCGGACATCCTGATCACGACCCCCGAGTCGCTGTTCCTGATGCTGACCTCCGCCACGCGCGACGCGCTGACCGGTATCGAAACGGTGATCCTCGACGAGGTGCACGCGGTCGCCGGCACCAAGCGTGGCGCCCACCTGGCCCTCTCCCTGGAGCGGCTGGACGACCTCCTGCCGAGGCCGGCCCGCCGCATCGGCCTCTCGGCGACGGTCCGCCCGGTCGACGAGGTGGCCCGTTTCCTCTCGCCCCAGCGCAAGGTGGAGATCGTCCAGCCGGAGTCGGGCAAGGAGTTCGACCTGTCCGTGGTCGTCCCGGTCGAGGACCTGGGCGAGCTGGGCGGGTCCCCCGTGTCCGACGGCTCGGAGGGCGCCGAGCGCCCGTCGATCTGGCCGCACGTCGAGGAGCGGATCGCCGACCTCGTCCAGGCCCACCGCTCCACGATCGTCTTCGCGAACTCCCGCCGCCTCGCGGAGCGCCTGTGCAACCGCCTGAACGAGATCGCGTACGAGCGGGCCACCGGCGAGCCTCTCGACGAGCACCACACCCCGGCCGAGCTGATGGGCGGCTCGGGAGCCGCCCAGGGCGCACCCCAGGTCATCGCCCGTGCCCACCACGGCTCGGTCTCCAAGGAACAGCGCGCCCTGGTCGAGGAGGACCTCAAGGCGGGCCGGCTGCCCGCGGTGGTCGCCACCTCCAGCCTGGAACTGGGCATCGACATGGGCGCGGTCGACCTGGTCGTCCAGGTCGAATCCCCGCCCTCGGTCGCCTCCGGCCTCCAGCGCGTGGGCCGCGCGGGCCACCAGGTGGGCGCGGTCTCCACCGGCGTCGTCTTCCCCAAGTACCGAGGCGACCTGGTCCAGGCGGCGGTGGTCACCGAGCGCATGCGCACCGGCGCCATCGAGTCCCTCAGGGTCCCCGCCAACCCTCTGGACGTCCTGGCCCAGCAGGTCGTCGCCATGACGGCTCTGGACACCTGGCAGTTCGACGACCTGCTGGCAGCCGTCCGCCGGGCCGCCCCCTTCGCCTCACTGCCCGAGTCCGCCTTCACGGCGGTGCTCGACATGCTCGCCGGCCGCTACCCGTCCGACGCCTTCGCCGAGCTGCGCCCGCGCGTGGTGTGGGACCGCGTCACCGGCGAGATCACCGGCCGCCCCGGCGCACAGCGCCTCGCTGTCACCTCCGGCGGCACGATCCCGGACCGAGGCCTCTTCGGTGTCTTCCTCGCGGGCGCCGATCCCAAGAAGGGCGGCGGCCGGGTCGGCGAGCTCGACGAGGAGATGGTCTACGAGTCCCGCGTCGGCGACGTCTTCACGCTCGGCACGAGTTCCTGGCGCATCGAGGACATCACCCGCGACCGCGTCCTGGTCTCCCCCGCCCCGGGCGTACCGGGCCGGCTGCCCTTCTGGAAGGGCGACCAGCTCGGCCGTCCGCTCGAGCTGGGCCGGGCGCTGGGCACCTTCCTGCGCGAGGTCGGTTCGCTGCCCAAGGACGACGCCCGCCTCCGCCTCCTCGCCGCGGGCCTGGACGCCTGGGCGGCGGACAACGTGCTCTCGTATCTGGAGGAGCAGCGCGAGGCCTGCGGCCATGTCCCGGACGACCGGACGATCGTCGTGGAGCGCTTCCGCGACGAGCTCGGCGACTGGCGGGTGGTGGTGCACTCCCCCTTCGGCGCCCAGGTGCACGCCCCGTGGGCGCTCGCCCTCGGCGCCAAGCTCTCCGAGCGGTACGGCATGGACGCGCAGGTCATGCACGCCGACGACGGCATCGTGCTGCGCCTGCCGGACGCCGACCTGATGGGCCTGGACCTGCTCGACCAGGAACCGGTCAAGATGGGCCGGGAGTACGACGCCGGACAGGCCCCCGTGGGCGCCGCCGACGTCGTCTTCGACAAGGGCGAGGTCGACCAGGTCGTCACCGACCAGGTGGGCAGCTCGGCCCTGTTCGCGTCCCGCTTCCGCGAGTGCGCCGCCCGCGCGCTGCTCCTGCCCCGCCGCAACCCCGGCAAGCGCACGCCTCTGTGGCAGCAACGGCAGCGCGCCTCCCAGCTCTTGCAGGTGGCCAGCGAGTTCGGCTCGTTCCCGATCGTCCTGGAGGCGGTACGCGAGTGCCTCCAGGACGTCTTCGACGTCCCCGGACTCGTCGAACTGATGGGCGACGTGGAGTCCCGCAAGGTGCGCCTCGTCGAGGTCACCACTGCCGAACCGTCTCCCTTCGCGCGTTCCCTCCTCTTCGGCTACGTCGCCCAGTTCCTGTACGAGGGCGACTCCCCACTCGCCGAGCGCCGCGCAGCCGCCCTGTCGCTGGACTCCCGGCTGCTGGCCGAGCTGCTGGGCCAGGCTGAGCTGCGCGAGCTGCTCGACGCGGAGGTGCTGACCGAGCTGGAGCGCGAGCTGCAGTGGCTCACCGAGGACCGCCGCGCTAAGGACGCCGAGAGCGTCGCGGACCTCCTCCGCCTCCTCGGCCCGCTCACGGATACGGACCTGGCCGAGCGGGGCGCCGAACCCCAGTGGGCTCAGGAACTGGCCGGTGCCCGCCGTGCCATCCGGGTCCGGATCGCGGGCGGAGACCACTGGGCGGCGATCGAGGACGCGGGCAGGCTGCGCGACGCCCTGGGCACGGCCCTGCCGGTCGGTGTCCCGGAAGCGTTCACGGAGCCCGTCAAGGACCCGCTCGGCGACCTCCTCGCGCGCTACGCCCGCACCCACGGCCCGTTCACCTCGGCCACGGCGGCGGCCCGCTTCGGCCTGGGCGTGGCCGTCACCGAGGGCGCCCTCCACCGGCTCGCCGCGGCGGGCCGGATCGTCCAGGGCGAGTTCCACCCGGCCGGGATCGGCCAGGAGTGGTGCGACGCGGCCGTTCTGCGCCGACTGCGCCGCCGCTCCCTGGCCGCCCTGCGACACGAGCTGGAGCCGGTGGCGCCCGCCGCGCTCGCCCAGTTCCTCCCGCAGTGGCAGCACATCGGCAAGGGACACTCCCTGCGCGGCATCGACGGACTGGTGCGCGCCATCGAGCAGGTGCAGGGCGCGTCCGTGCCGGCTTCCGCCCTGGAGAAGCTCGTCCTGCCCTCCCGGGTCGTGAACTACACCCCGGGGATGCTGGACGAGCTCACCGCAGCGGGCGAGGTGCTGTGGGCCGGGGCCGGCTCGCTCCCCGGCAAGGACGGCTGGGTCTCCCTCTACCTGGCGGACGCGGCCCCCCTGCTCCTGCCGCCCCCGCACCCCTTGGAGCTGACCGCCCTCCACCAGTCCGTCCTGGACACCCTGTCCGGCGGCTACGGCCTGTTCTTCCGCCAGATCACCGACCAGGTCCGCGCCACCACCCACCCCGACGCCACCGATCCCCAGCTCGCCGACGTGCTCTGGGACCTCGCCTGGTCCGGCCGCCTGACGAACGACACGCTCACCCCCATGCGCTCCCTGCTCGGCTCGGGCCGTACCGCCGGCTCCACGGCCCACCGCGCCAAGCGGGCGGTCCCGCGCGGCCGGTACGGCTCCCTGACGGCCGCGGCCCGCCCCGCCGCGTCCCGCTCCGGTCCGCCGACCGTCGCCGGGCGCTGGTCCCTGCTCCCGTCCCACGAGCCGGACCCCACGGTGCGCGCCCACGCCCTCGCCCGCACCCTCCTCGACCGGCACGGCGTGGTGACCAGGGGCGCGGTCTCGGCGGAAGGAGTCGAGGGCGGGTTCTCGGCAACGTACCGCGTCCTGTCCGTCTTCGAGGAGAGCGGCCAGGCCCGCCGCGGCTATGTGGTGGAGGGGCTCGGCGCGGCTCAGTTCGCGATGGACGGCGCCGTGGACCGCCTGCGCGCGGTGTCCAACGCCCGCGACCGCGGCCAGGACCTGCCCGGCCCTCCTCCGGGCCCCGACCTCGATCCGTTCCCGGCCCATGACTTCGCCGAGCTGGACGACGCGCCCCGCTCCAACGGCCACACCGACGACCCCGGCCCCGACGGCTTCCCCGACTTCGGCCCCGCCTACGGCACCCCGGCACCCCAGCCGTCCCCGGGCGACTACGTCTCGCCCCGCGACTACCCCCCGCAGGCCGCCCCGCCCTGGCAGAACGGCGGACGCCCGGCGTACGACGCCGGGTTCCCGGGCCGCCGTACCCGCCCGGACCCCGCGTCCAGGGCCATGGTCCTCGCCGCCGCCGATCCGGCGAACGCGTACGGCGCCGCCCTGGCCTGGCCCGAACCCCCGACCGGCGCCGGGCACAAGCCGGGCCGCAAGGCGGGCTCCCTGGTGGTGCTCGTCGAGGGCGAGCTGACGCTCTACATGGAGCGCGGCGGCAAGACCCTGCTGGCCTGGGCCGCCGACCCCGACGGCGCACCCACCGACGACCCCCGCCTGCGCACGGCCGCGGAGGCACTCGCCGCAGCCGCCCGCGCGGGCTCCCTCGGCACGGTCACGGTGGAGCGGGTCAACGGCACCCAGGCCCTGACCTCTCCCATCGGCACCCTCCTGGAAGGAGCGGGCTTCATCGCGACGCCCCGCGGACTCCGCCTCCGCGCCTGACCGCCTGCCGCCACACCCCGCCCACACCCCGCCCACACCCCGCCCACCAGCGGACACCCACCACGGGCCTCCGCCCTCCCCACCCGACCACGAACCTCCGACCACCCCGCCCCCGTGCCACCCTTGACCCATGCCCGAAGGTGACACGGTCTGGCAGACCGCGAAGCGGCTGCACGGCGCCCTCGCGGGCAAGGTGCTGACCCGCAGCGACCTGCGGGTGCCCCGGTTCGCCACGGCCGACCTCACGGGTCGTACGGTCCTCGACGTCACCCCGCGCGGCAAGCACCTCCTGACCCGCGTGGAGGGCGGCCTGACGCTCCACTCCCATCTGCGGATGGACGGCTCCTGGAAGGTCTACGCGAACGGCCGGCGCTGGAGCGGCGGCCCAGGCCACCAGATCCGCGCGATCCTCGCGAACGCCGACAGCACAGCCGTCGGCTACCGCCTGCCCGTCCTGGAACTCCTGCGCACCACCGACGAGCACCGCGCGGTGGGCCACCTCGGCCCGGACCTCCTCGGCCCGGACTGGGACCCCGACCGAGCCCTCGCCCATGTCCTCCAGGACCCCGCCCGCCCCCTCGGCGAGGCCCTGCTCGACCAGCGCAACCTCGCCGGCATCGGCAATGTCTACAAGAGCGAGCTCTGCTTCCTGCTCGGCGTCACCCCCTGGCTCCCCGTGGGCGACCTGCCCGCCGAACGCGCCGCGAAGCTGCCCGCGCTCGCCAGGAAGCTGCTGGAGACCAACCGCGACCGCCCGGTCCGCAGTACGACGGGCCGCCGCGGCCAGGACCTCTTCGTCTACGGCCGGGCCCCCCGTCCCTGTCTGCGCTGCCGCACCTCCGTCCGCGTCGCCGACCAGGGCGACGGCTCCCGCGAACGTCCCACCTACTGGTGTCCCACCTGCCAGCCGGGCCCCGCCCCGGCCCCGGCCGGACGCATCCGGCCCGGCTCAAGTAATTGACGACCCGTCAGATTCGCTCGTACGGTCCCTATATGCCCGTCACGGCGTACGACCTCAGCGGCCGCACCGCGTTCGTCACCGGGGCCGCGAGCGGCATCGGCCGCGCCTCGGCCCTCCTGCTCGCCGAGGCGGGCGCGACCGTGCACTGCGCGGACCGCGACACCGAGGGCCTGCACGAGACGGCGGCCCTGATCAAGGACACCGGCGGCACCGCCCACCCGCACCCCCTCGACGTCACCGACCGCTCCCAGCTGAGACAGGCCATCACCTCCTGCGAACGCCTGGACGCCCTGGCCGCGATCGCCGGCATCATGCACAGCAGTCCCGTGCTGGAGACCCGGGACGAGGACCTCGACCGGGTGCTCGACGTGAACTTCAAGGGTGTGCTGTACGCCTGCCAGGAAGCGGCCCGTCTGATGATCGCAACCGGCACCCGGGGCAGCATCGTCACCATGGCCTCGGGCGCCGTGGACACCGGCGGTCCCGGGCTGCTCTGCTACGGCGCGGCGAAGGCGGCGGTGGTCCAGTTGACGAAGACCCTCGCGACAGAGGTCGGCCGGCACGGCATCCGCGTCAACGCGGTCGCTCCCGGTTGGATCCGTACGCCGATGACCGACCGCCACGACAGCGAGGCCCAGACGCACACAGAGTCCGTCATGGCCCGTATGTCACCCCTGGGCCGGGTGGGCGAGCCCGAGGACATCGCTCACGCGGTCCTGCACCTGGCATCCGAGGCCTCGGCGTTCACCACAGGCCAGATTCTCCGCCCGAACGGGGGTGTGGCGATGCCGTGGTAGCACGGGTTCCGCGATCACCCCGCACCCCCCAGGCCCTCCGCCACCGCCCCGGGCCGACCACCCCACTCGCCCGCTCCTTCGGCACACAGTGCACCGGCAACACGCTCAGCCCCCACCCCCCGGCCGCGACCGCTGCCTCCACCGCCCCGGCGCCGGGCACGACCGCCAGCCGGAGCACCGCCCACCACCACAGCACCCCCAGACCGAGCCCGGCCCCGCGGACCCCCCAGCCCCGGACCCCCCAGCGCCCTATCCCCGCCATGGCCGCCACCTCCGGCCCGACGCTATTCGGCCGCTCGGACCCGCCGGCAGGGCGCACCAACGGCACACAGGCGCACCGCGCACCACTCGAAGCCGGGCGGCATCACGCCCGGCCGGACCGTCATCCGATCCCGTCACCCGTTCTCGGCCTGGAACATCCAGTGATGCTTCTCCAGGTCCGCCGTGATGCCGATGAAGATGTCCTGGCTCACCGGGTCCGGCTCGCCGGTCGCCTCGACCCGCTCCCGCATCCGCGCGATCACCGCGCCCAGCGCCTCGACGAGCGCCCCCACGGCGGTCGTGTCATCGACCCACCCCTCAGGGGTCACGCCGATGCCACTGCCGACGGCCACCGTCGCGGCACGCCCGTCGGGCGAGATACCGAGCGCCGCGGCGCGCTCCGCCACGGTGTCGGAGTACTTCCGCGCGGTGTCGACGACCTCGTCGAGCTGGAGATGGACGGAACGGAAGCGCGGTCCCACCACGTTCCAGTGGATCTGCTTCGCCACGAGGGCGAGATCCACCAGGTCGACCAGCGCACCTTGCAGCGCCTCCGACACGGTCTTCAAGCTCGCGTCGGACAACGGGCTCTTGACGACGTACATCCGCACCTCCGTGGACTGTCCCCCGCCATCCCCTCAACGATGACCGCCGTACGCCACACCGGCAAACGCACACGAAACGGGCAGTCCGGCGCCGGACTGCCCGCGTGCAAGCAAAAACCCCGGGCGGGCACCCCTCCGGATCTCCCGGAGAGGCCCGGCCGGGGCCTCAGCACTCCTAGCGCCTGGTCGGCGCCGTTCGTTTCATGCCGCGTACGCGATAACGCTCACGCGGCGACGACGTCCACCGCCTCGGCGGGCGCCTTGATGGTCACCCGTTCCGGTGGCACACCGGTCACCGATACGGAACCCAGCATCGGACGAACCGGCGTGGGTACAGGCTCGCTGGGGGTGGCCGCAGCAGACTGGGCCAGCTCGGCGAGGGCGAGCTCGTCGCTCACTTCCCGCATGAGCTCGGACATCCGTACGTCCAGCGCGTCGCAGATGGCGGAGAGCAGCTCGGAGGAAGCCTCCTTCTGCCCCCGCTCCACCTCGGAGAGATAGCCGAGTGAGACTCGGGCGGACGAGGAGACTTCGCGCAGAGTACGGCCCTGGCGCTGGCGCTGCCGACGCAGCACGTCACCCAGCAGGCGACGGAGCAGAATCATCGGTGGCTCCCTCCTCGGACCGCGTAGCCGCATCCATTACGCCCCACCGTACCGCCTTGCGCCGCGGCCGTGCGGGGAGCGATGTCGTGTTCACTCAGGGCTGCAAACATCAAAACCCCCCGTTCCGTTCCGTATCCTGTGCCCGCTCATTCCCAGTCTGTTCGCCCGCAAGCCCCTTCAGGAGCAGTGCGAGTACGCTCCGTACACTCTCTCTACGAATTTCCTCGCGGTCGCCGTTCAACCGCAGAGCCTCCACTTTTCCGCCGGGGGCAGAACCGGAATCGACCCCGAAGGGCCCGTCCACGGCGCCTACCACCGCCCCGACGGCCCTGCCGTCCCGCGGCTCGGGACACGCGCCACCGCTGGTCACGTCGGTGGCACAGGCGGTCAGGGAGCCCCGGAAGGCTTGGGACGCCTTGGAAGCCGATATGACCTCCGCGGCAACGAGGCCACCGGTCAACGACTCCGCGACGGCGAGCTTCCGGCCCTTCACCGTGAGTAGTCGCACCACGTCAGTGGCCGTGGAACTCACGCTTCCTTCTCCTCCAACGCGGCCTTGCGCTCGGCGATTCCCTGCCTGCGCAGCACAATGGCCTGTTTCACATAGTCGAGCCCGGTCACCACGGTCAGAACGACCGCAGCAGCCATCACCCACCACCTCAGGGTGGCCAGCCACCCCGTCAGCGCCAGCACATACATGCCCACGGCCACGCCCTGGGTGAGGGTCTTGAGCTTGCCGCCGCGGCTGGCGGGGATGACGCCGTACCGGATGACAACAAAACGCAGCAGGGTGATCCCGAGTTCCCGCCCGAGGATGACGCCGGTCACCCACCACGGCAGATCCCCGAGGGCGGACAGACAGATCAGCGCCGCCCCCATGATCGCCTTGTCGGCGATGGGGTCGGCGATCTTCCCGAAGTCCGTGACCAGGTTGTACGTGCGCGCCAGGTGGCCGTCGAAAATGTCCGTGATCATGGCGATGGCGAAGGCCGCCCAAGCCAGGGCCCGCCACGCCGGGTCGTATCCGCCGTCCGCGAGCATCAGCGCCACGAAGGCCGGTACGAGCACCAGCCGGAGCATGGTCAGGAGGTTGGCGATGTTCCAGACACTGGCCTGGTTGACGGCCGCTGCCGTCAGCTTCTTGCCCCGCGCGCCCTTGTCTTCGCCTTGTGCGTCGACGCCGGCGGCGGCGCCGTCAGAGCCCTCACCGACGACTGCCCCACTGCCACCCGCACCGTGCCCCGTACCGGATGTCCCGCCCTCAGCCGACCGTGCGGCCGTGCGGCCGACCGCCGACCCGGGCACCTTCCCCGAGGCCGCACCGGCCGCGGGCCTCCTGGCGCCGGAGGCGCCTCCCGCCGCGGCTGCCGGGACACCGGTCATCTGCCCGCCTCCTCACTCCACGCAGGCGACGCGAACGAGCCCTGCAGGGGCTCGGCCACCAGGTCGACACCCTCCGTACCGACCACCTTCGCCTCGACCATACGACCGCTCACGAGCCCCGCGCCGCTCGTGAGCTGCACCTGGCCGTCCGTCTCGGGCGCCTGGTGCGCGGCGCGGCCGTACACGCCCTCCTCGTCGACGGACTCGACGAGCACGTGCACGGTCTGGCCGACGCGCTCCTCGGCGCGCTGCGAGACGAGCTCCTCGGCCAGCCGCGAGACCCGGGCCAGCCGCTCGGCGACCACGTCCTCGTCGAGCTTGTTCTCGTAGGTCGCCGCCTCGGTGCCCTCCTCGTCGGAGTAGCCGAAGACGCCGATCGCGTCCAGCCGCGCGCCGTCGAGGAACCGCTCCAGTTCGGCGAGGTCGGCCTCGCTCTCGCCGGGGAAGCCGACGATGAAGTTGGAGCGCACGCCGGCCTCGGGCGCCTTGCTCCGGATGGTGTCGAGCAGTTCCAGGAAGCGGTCGGTGTCGCCGAAGCGGCGCATCGCGCGCAGCACGCCGGGTGCGGAGTGCTGGAAGGAGAGGTCGAAGTAGGGCGCGACCTTCGCGGTCGAGGTCAGGACGTCGATCAGGCCGGGCCGCATCTCCGCGGGCTGGAGGTAGCTCACCCGGACCCGCTCGATGCCGTCGACCTCGGCGAGCTCGGGCAGCAGCGACTCCAGCAGGCGGATGTCGCCCAGGTCCTTGCCGTAGGAGGTGTTGTTCTCGGAGACCAGCATGATCTCCTTCACGCCCTGCTCGGCCAGCCAGCGCGTCTCGTTCAGCACGTCGCTCGGGCGGCGGGAGATGAAGGAGCCGCGGAAGGACGGGATGGCGCAGAAGGAGCAGCGCCGGTCGCAGCCGGAGGCGAGCTTCACGGAGGCGACCGGAGTGCCCTCAAGGCGGCGGCGCAGGGGCGCGCGGGGACCGGAGGCCGGAGCGAGGCCTTCCGGAAGGTCGGCCGGGGCGTGCCCGGGCAGCGCGACCTCGGCGGCGGACTCCTGGCGCTGCGCCGGGCTGATCGGCAGCAGCTTGCGCCGGTCGCGCGGGGTGTGCGAGGCGTGGATGCCGCCGTTGAGGATGGTCTGGAGCCGGTCCGAGATGTCCGTGTAGTCGTCGAACCCGAGCACGCCGTCGGCCTCGGGGAGGGCCTCGGCGAGTTCCTTGCCGTACCGCTCGGCCATGCAGCCCACCGCCACCACGGCCTGGGTTCTGCCGTGCCCCTTGAGGTCGTTGGCTTCCAGGAGGGCGTCGACGGAGTCCTTCTTGGCGGCCTCGACGAAGCCGCAGGTGTTCACGACGGCGACGTCCGCGTCCTCGGCGTCCTTCACGAGGTGCCAGCCGTCCGCCTCCAAACGGCCTGCGAGCTCCTCCGAGTCCACCTCGTTACGGGCGCAGCCAAGGGTGACCAGTGCGACGGTACGGCGTTCAGGCATGGGCTCAAGAGTACTTCGTCCCGCTGACACCCCACGTCGAC